>DATLMQ010000068.1:0-3421 GCA_035537215.1 Acidobacteriaceae bacterium | reverse complement strand
TCCCGTGCTGGGCATCGACTACCGCCTGGCGCCGGAGCATCCCTTTCCGGCGCCCCTCCACGACGTTCTGGCGGCCATCGCGTTTGTCGAGACCGAGGGTCTCGCCAGCCCGATTCCCGCGCACCACATGGCTATCGCGGGCGATTCTGCGGGGGCCAACCTGGCACTCGCGGCGTTGCTCGCGCGCCGTGACCAGGGGCTGCCTCGACTGGGGTCCGCCGCCCTCTTCTATGGCTGCTACGCGCCGGATTTCACCACGCTGAGCCATGCGGAATTCGGGGGTGGCCCCTATCTGCTCACCAGCGTGAACATGCGCTGGTACTGGACCAATTTCCTGGGTCGGGAAGGCATCGACACCACCTCTCTCGCCGCGCCGGTGAGACGCGATTTGAGCGGATTGCCGCCGCTCTACCTGTCGGCGGCCGGCCTCGATCCGCTCCGCGACGATACGCTTCAGCTTGCCGAAAAGCTTGCCGCCTCCGGCGTTTCCTTCCGCTGCGATCACGTTCCCGGCGTGGTCCACGGCTGTCTGCGCATGACCCGGGAACTGGATGCTGCCCGCGCAATGATAGAGGCGGGAGCCGACTTCATCGTCTCGCAACTCAATGAAAAGAACCTGGGAGAAACACAATCATGGAACGCCGCGACTTCCTGAAGCTTTCCGCTGCCGCCGCCTTGGCGGTACCGCTGGCACGGCCGGCCATCGCACAGACGCCGACCACCGTGCGCTGGTGGTATCATTTCGACAATCCGCAGAACTCACCCGCAGCCCTGGTGGCGAAGTTCGAGCAGGAGAACCCCGGCATCAAGATCCAGGCCGAGGCGATTCCGTGGGGTGGCGGCAACGACTACCAGACCCGCCTCTTCGCTGCCCTCGTGGCGGGCAACGGGCCTGACGCCGCCATGGTGCGTTTGTCCTGGGCCGCGCGCTTCGCGGCCATGAAGGCCCTCGAACCTCTCGATGCAATGATCGGCGGATGGGCCGGGCGCAGCGACATCCCGGACAATGTCTGGAAGATCAATAAAGGCGCCGACGGCAAGCAATATTACCTGCCCCTGCAATATGTCGTGATCTACCTCTACTACCGCCAGGATCTTTTCCAGCAGGCCAATCTCCAGCCGCCGAAGACATTCGATGAGTTTCTCGCCGCTGCCAAGACGCTGACGAAGGGCGACATGGCCGGTTTCGGCATGCGCGGCGGAGCCGGTGGCTTCGACAACTGGGGGCCGTTCGTCCTCGGCGGCGGAGCAAGCTTCGAGAAGGGCGGCATGGTCAGCGAGAAGGCGCTGGCGGCCAACCGGTGGTATGTCGGCTTGGCGCGGGACGCGAAGGTGACGCCTGCTTCCGCTGCCACCGACAGCTTCCGCCAGATCGTCGATGCCTTCAAGGCAGGCCGGACGGCGATGATCATGCACCATGTGGGGTCCGCCAACGAGATCGTCGGCGCTTTGGGCGACAAGGTGTCTGCCGTTCCGGTTCCGCGCGCGGCGGACGGGCAGGGCTGGACCTATTTCGGCGATGAATCGAATGCGGTCTTCGCTGCCAGCAAGGCCAAGGAGGCGACCTTCCGCTGGATCTCCTTCCTGTCCACGGCGGAGAACAATATCGAGCTGAACAAGCTCACGGGACAATTGCCCATCACCACCTCCGGCGCCGCCCAATGGACGGGCCATCCCAAGCGTTTCGTCGATGCGAGCTCCGCCTCGCTGCCGATCGCCCGGTCGCTGCCGGATCATCCCAAGACGCCGGATTTCATCGCCCGGATCTGGCCCACCAACATGCAGAGAGCCTTGAATGGGGAAATTTCGCCCGACGACATGATGAAGACCATCGATCAGCACTTCAACGGCTGAATGTCACGGGATCCGCAGATACGCTCGCAATCGGGCGGTGGCACGCCACCGCCCCAATCCGTAAGCCATTCTTGATCATGGCAGCCCATCATCGACTCTCCCGGTGGACCCCGGCATGGTTTCTGGCCCCCGCGCTGGCGATCACGGCTGCGGTCGTCGTCGTGCCGGTGGTCCAGACAATCTGGCTCAGCCTGCAGGATTATCTGCTCTACGAACCCGATGCCGCCACCTTCGTCGGCCTGCGGAACTTCAAGACCATCCTGCAGGACGAGGTCTTCTGGATATCTCTCTGGCACTCGGCCATCTGGATCGTCGGGGTGGTCGGGTTGCAGTTTCTCCTGGGCCTCGTCACCGCTCTCCTGCTCAACCAGAGCTTCTGGTGGCGCGGCGCGGCGCGGGCTCTGGTCGTCGTGCCCTGGGCCCTGCCCAGCGTCATCATCGGGTTGATGTGGACATGGATGTACGACTTCAATGTCGGCGTCCTGAACGATATTCTCGTCCGCATCGGGATCATCGAGGCGCCGGTCGCGTGGCTCGCGCGTCCCGACCTGGCGCTCTCGGCCATCATGGCGGCTCTGGTCTGGCAGGGATTTCCGTTCTTTGCCATCACGATCCTGGCGGGGTTGCAGACGATTCCTGCGGAACTCTACGAAGCCGCCGAGATCGACGGCGCCAACCGACGCCAGATGCTGCGCCATATCACGCTCCCGAGCATTGCCGACGTGATCGCCACGGCGCTGCTGCTGCGGACCATCTGGGTGGCGAACTCCCTCGACGTCATTCTCGTCATGACGGGCGGAGGTCCGGGCTATGCCACGCACACCCTCCCGCTCTACGCCTTCGTGCGGGCCTACAGCAGCATGGAGTTCGGCTACGCCGCCGCACTCGCGCTGATCCTCACCCTCCTCCTGCTCACCGTCGTCTGGCTCTATGTCCGGCGCGCCTCGCGGGATCTTGAGCAATGAACGACCGTCGATCCGCCACAAGACGGTTCTTGGAGGTCGAGCTTCCGGTGCTCGGCATCCTGACCTTCGCTCTCGCGCCTTATGCCTGGATGGTCCTGACCTCCATCAAACCCCAGGCGGAGCTTTCGCTCTGGCCGGTTCGCTATCTCCCGGAGAACGCCACTCTCAATCATTACCGCGAGCTTATCAGCCGGACGACCTTCGCCGGAAACCTCCTCAACAGCTTCGTCATCGCAACCGGCGCTGCAGCCCTCGGACTTGGCGTGTCCATCCCGGCGGCCTATGCGTTCTCGCGCTTCCGGTTTCGCGCACGGCGCATGTTGATGACCGGCTTCCTGGTCATCAACATGTTTCCGGTCGTCCTCCTGATCATCCCGCTCTTCATCCTGATGAAGAACCTGGGCCTCCTCGACACGTTCCTGGGTGTGATTCTCGGCCATTCCACCTTCGCGATCCCCTTTGCGATCTGGATGCTGACGAGCTATTTCAACGCGATCCCGCGCGACCTCGACGACGCGGCGATGATCGACGGAGCATCACGTCAGCAGGCGATCCGCCTCATCGTCCTGCCCCTCGTCATGCCGGGCGTGGTCACGGCGGGC
>DATLMQ010000067.1:0-15756 GCA_035537215.1 Acidobacteriaceae bacterium | reverse complement strand
GGAGACTACGATTTCCACCACACCGCGAAGGACACCCTAGACAAGCTCAGCGCGCAAAGTCTCCAGATCTCAGCCGACCTCTTCTTGGATCTCATACATCTGATCGATCAGCGCTGAGGCGCACGAGAGGATCTTAGCCGGCTTGACGCCTACCTCGTACTGGATCGGTTTCCACGTCGCTCTCGTCGTGCTCCTGGCGCTGGAGTACGCCATGGCTCGCCGCGTGCGCGACACGCATCGTAAGGCGATCTATGCAACGGTGCTCTGGGTTACAGCTTCCCTGGCCTTCGCGGTATCGCTCCTTTCCCGGTTTCACACCGAGGGAAGTCTGCAATATCTTGCGGGATATGCGATCGAAGAAGCCCTTTCTGTCGATAATTTGTTCGTATTTCTGCTTCTTTTTCGCACGTTTCAGATACCGGAAGACCGCCAGCCAAAGGTTCTTTTCTGGGGTGTGACGGGGGCTGTTGTCATGCGTGGCACCTTTATCGCCGCCGGGGTGGGCCTTTTACGGCACTTTCACTGGATCACCTATGTCTTCGGGGCTTTGCTGTTGATCGCCGCGATCCGGCTCGTGATCCCCAGTCACGAAAAAGAGAATGCTCCCCCGAGGTGGATCGCGTGGCTTCGCAGCATCTCTCCGGTGAGCGAGCGCCAGGACGCCTTCTTTGTTCATGAGAACGGCCGTCGCATGATCACGATCCTGATGCTGGCGCTCATTGCGGTCGAACTCACGGACGTAGTCTTCGCCATGGATTCCATCCCTGCCGTGCTTAGCATCACGCAGGACCCCTTTCTGGCGTACACCTCGAACATCATGGCCGTGATGGGGCTCCGCTCGCTTTACGTGCTGCTGGCGGCGATGCTGGAGCGACTTCGTTTCCTGCATTTTGGCTTGGCTGCTGTGCTGGCCTTTGCTGCCGGCAAGATGCTGGTTTCGGCGTGGATCGAGGTTGGGCCGCTCGTCTCTCTAGCAGTCATCGCAGCCTTGCTAGGAACTACCATTGTTCTGTCGGTGGCCTATCCGCTGAGGCCGCCGAGTGACAAGCCCCAGACCGCCTAGGGTGCCCGCCATCCCAGCAGAGCGAGGTATCCTGAAGAGGTGCCTTCCTCTTCGACCATGATCCCGGTGCGCACACCCAGTGCGAGTTATGCGGTGGAGATCGGCAGCGGCCTGCTTTCCTCGGTCGCCGATCGCCTGGACGGCTTACTGAACGGCGGTCTGAAGGCCGGCAAGCAACGCGCGTTTATCGTGAGTTCGCCGGAGATCCTGGATCTCTGGGGCGAGCGGTTGCTGGCGGGTTTCGACGGAACTCCGGTGCTGCTGCAGGTCCCCAGCGGCGAATCCCACAAGCGGTTGGGCACCGTGGAGCGCCTGGCTGAAGAAATGGCGGAGGCTGGGGCAGATCGGGACTCTATTCTGGTGGCGTTCGGTGGCGGCGTCATTGGCGATATGACTGGGTTTCTGGCTGCCATCTATATGCGGGGGATTCGGTACATCCAGGTGCCAACAACCTTTCTGGCCCAGGTGGACAGCTCACTTGGCGGCAAGACGGGCGTGAATCTTGCTGCTGGCAAGAACCTTGCAGGAGCGTTCCACCATCCGCTCGCGGTATTTGCCGATACGTCCTTGCTCTCAACGCTCCCCCCGGCCGAGCTGAAAGCAGGCTTGCAGGAGTCCATCAAGGCGGGAATCATCCGCGAGCCCGAGCTCTTCCGCTTTCTCGATCAAGAACGTAAGGCCGTTCTAGCTGGGGAGACCGAAGCCCTCACAAAGGTGGTGGCCGCCAGCGTCCGCGTGAAAGCGGAGGTAGTGAACGCGGACGAGCGCGAGTCAGGCCTGCGTATGATCCTCAACCTCGGCCACACCCTCGGACATGCCATAGAGGCCGCCACGGAGTATAAGCAGTTGTTGCATGGAGAAGCCGTTGCGTGGGGCATGCTCGCAGCCATACACATAGCGCTCGCACGGCAGATGCTTACGGCTGCCGAAGCGACACGGACGAGCGAGGTGATCCGGGCTTACGGCCCGCTTCGTGCATTTGCTGCGGAGCCCGCAACGCTGGTCGCGCTCACCGCGAAGGACAAGAAGAACCGCAGCGGAGCCCGGGCTTTCGTTCTACCCACGGGCATCGGGGAAGCGGTCGTTGTCCGAGACGTGAGTGAGCGCGAACTGTTGGAAGCGGCCGGGATCATCGTTGCTGAAGCACGTAGCCTGCAGCCGGAACTCAGCGGAGCGGGCCGGTGAACCAGGCAACGGTCGCGCCTGAACACGAGCGCAGCAGCGGTGCGCGACCTTCAGCCGAGGCCAGCGAAGCCGCGGCCGCTCAACACGTCCGCGAGCTCTTCGATTCCATCGCACCTACCTACGACCGGCTGAACCATCTGCTTTCGATGGGTCTAGACCGGCACTGGTGGCGCCGTGCCGCGAGTAGCTTCCAGGAGATCCTGAAGCGTCCCGAGGCTCGTGCTCTCGACCTTTGCTGCGGAACGGGGGACATGACGGCTGCCCTGGTGGCGCTTCGTCCCGCCATAGGCGAGCCGGTGACGGGGCTGGATTTTGCGCCCGAGATGCTCGTGCGGGCCCAGAGGAAGTATGCAGGCGCCAATGTGCGGTGGGTCGAAGGAGATGCGATGGAGCTGCCTTTCCCCCCCGAAAGCTTCGACCTGGTGACGGCGGCCTTCGGCTTTCGCAATCTGACGAACTATGCCGCAGGACTCGGCGAAATCTATCGCGTGCTGCGACCTGGTGGAGCGATCGGCATTCTCGAATGCAACCAGCCGGACGGGCTGAGCGGTGCCCTGTACAGCCTCTATTTCAAGCACCTGCTGCCTGTCGTGGGAGGATGGATTTCCGGAGACCGCGCCGCCTACCGCTATCTGCCGGCTTCTGTGGAGCGCTTCCCCAGGCCGCCGCGTATGCTGCGCCTGATGCAGGACGCCAACTTCGAGGACGTCATCTGGGACGGATACCTGCTGCGTGCCGCGGGCCTTTATCGAGGCTATAAACGCTAGCGACTCACGTTCGCAAGCGCATGTATGCTCAACCGAATGGCCGGTACGACGACATCGACGCCCACCGTAAGCGCTGAGGTTCACGAGCGCACCGCGGCCAAGCGCTCGGCCGCGCTTACGTCCGTAGCGGCAGCCTCTGGGATCACACTCCTCAAGCTGCTCACAGGAGTTCTGACCGGCTCTTTGGGCATGCTGAGCGAGGCGGCTCATTCCGGCATCGACCTGATCGCCGCGTTCATCACGCTTGGCTCAGTCAATGTATCCGATAGGCCTGCCGATGAGGAGCATGCTTTCGGCCACGGCAAGGTAGAGAATCTCTCCGCCGCTGTTGAGATTCTTCTGATGGCGGGCTCCTGCGTTTGGATCGCCATCGAAGCTGTGGGCCGCATTCTCCATCCCTCAAGGCTGGATCTCCGTTGGTCTGTTTGGCCATTTGTCGTGCTGCTGCTTTCGATCGCGGTCGATGCCGGCCGCTCGATGGCGTTGCACCGTGCCGCCCAGGCGCATCGAAGTGAGGCGCTGGAAGCAGACGCGGTCCATTTTGGCACCGACATATGGTCGTCGGCAGCGGTGATTGTAGGGCTCTTTGCATCCTTCGCAGGCCAGAAGTGGCAAATGCCGGCGTTGCAGTATGCCGACCCCGTCGCCGCTCTAGTGGTAGCCGTGATCATCCTGCGCGTAACTTGGCGGCTCGCACGCACCACCGTCAACTCGCTGTTGGACGCCACGCCACCCGAGGTTCGCGATCAGATCCAGGGCGACTTGCTGCGCGATCTGGTCGGGATTCCGGATGTACTCTCGGTGCAGCGTCTCCGCGTGCGACGATCCGGCTCGAACTACTTTGTAGACCTCGTGCTGGGCCTTCCGCGCGTGCTTAGCTTCCAGCGCTCCGGGCAGGTAACGTTCGCGGCAACCGAGGCTGTTCAGAAGCGCCTGCCGGATGCGGACGTGGTGGTGAAAACGGTGCCCACCGCGGCTGTCGACGAGAGTCCTTTCGACCGCGTGCGCGCGGTTGCAGCAAGATCCAACCTTACCGTGCACGATGTAACGCTGCAGCAGTACGAAGGCGCACTCCACCTGGAGCAACACCTCGAAGTCCCGGAGACGATGCCTCTGCGCCAGGCACACGAGATCGCGACGCAGCTGGAAGCGGCCGTCCGCCGGGAGGTCCCCGGTATCGCGACCATGCTAACCCACATTGAAGGCGAGCCAGCGACCATCGCTCTTTCGGCCCAGCTTCCGCCCGCCGCAAACCTCGAGGAGCAACTTCGAAAGCTCGCTGAGGACTTTCCTGAGATCCTCGACGTACATGAGATCACGGTCACCAGGGGTCACGCCGGAGCAGCAAACTCAATCCAGGTGAACTGCCATTGCACACTGCCGGACGATCTCCCGATTAGCCGCGTGCATGCAATCATTACAGACTTCGAAAATGACTTTCGTCTCCATCATCCGCAGGTTGCGCGAGTGCTGATCCATCCGGAGCCCGCCTCCGACAACCATCGCTGACCGTCGCCGACAGCGACAGGAATGCCTGTATTCTGAGAGCTCGATGAAGCGACTGGTGCCAGGAATTCGGGTCCTGATCGGCGGCCTCACCATGCTCGTGGTCGTGCTGATTGCCGCAGGTCTAGCGCTCCGGATCGCGCTGCACGCTCGCGAGGTTGCCATCCCGGAGTTGGCCGGAATGACAGTCGCGCAGGCTAGCGAGGCTGCACTGAGCAGTGGCCTCGACTTGAACATCGAGGAGAGGTACTACTCGCGAACGGTACCAGCGGGCAGAATCCTTTCCCAGGCGCCGGCGGCTGGTTCACGTGTGCGGCGGGGTTGGCAGGTGCGAGTGACCGAGAGCCTCGGCCCCCAGCAGGTTACGATCCCGAATGTTGTGGGCGAGCCGGTGCGCGAGGCATCGCTGGACCTCAGGCGTGCGTCGCTCGATCTCGGCACACTGGCGCATGTGGAGGCGCCCGGCGACCCGGACATGGTGCTGGCGCAGACGCCGCCGCCCAATGCGGGGCTAGACCAGCCCCGTGTCAATCTGTTGCTGAGCGATCAAGGTGGAAGCTCCTCGACGGCGTTCGTGATGCCTTCGTTCGTAGGCATGAGCTATAGCAGTGCGAACCGGGCGGCCATCGCGCTCGGTTTGCGCGTTGCGACCCTGGGAGAGATGGCTCCGGTGCTTCAGTCCGCCCCGAGCACTCCACCCCTGTTCCCGCCTTCACCTGCGGCGGGGAACGCCACGCCCGCAGCCTCGAACGGCAATCCTGCCCCGAATCTTGGCCAGGCACCCGCGCCTGCGCCTGTGGTCGTGATGGTTCCGGTGGGGCCAGTGACGGCCCAATCACCCGATGCCGGGTACCGTGGCAGCAAGGGCGCGGTCGTACGGCTAACCTTTGGGCATCTGCCCTCTGGACCGCCGACCACCCCGACGAGCGTCCCTGCCGCGAGTCCGGCAACCACAAGTGCGCCTTCGCAACCACCTCGCTGAGCCGTGTTTAGGCTTGAGCGAAGATCGCCGCGAAGAAGCCATCACCCGGGAAGTTAGTCCCAGGCAACGTCCGCAGAAACTCTCCTGAGGTCAGAGACCCAAGGGCGCTCGCATCACTGCGCAAGATCTTCGAGGCATGCAATTGCTGCAGAACCTCAAGCACCGGCAGCAGGTTCACCCCGGTCGGCTTTGCCCCGGATTCTAAAACCGAGCGAACCACCCTCTCGTTTTCTTCCGGCTCCAGAGAACAGGTTGAGTACAACAGCCGCCCGCCCGGTCGTAAGCGGGTGAGCGCGTGACTGAGGATCTCGCGCTGCCGCTCGGCCTGTCGCTGCAACTCGGACGCCTGCAACCGATGGCGGATCTCCGGGTTATGAGCGAAGGTTCCGGTTCCGCTGCAGGGCACGTCACACAGGATCAGGTCGAAGCTCCCCGCCTCGGGCGGCAGACGGGCCGCATCGGCTTGGATCGCCGTCACGGGTTGCCCACCGAGTTCCCGATCCAGTCGGCGCTTCATCGCCTCCAGTCTCCGGGCATTGATGTCTGTCGCGAGCAGTTCTGCGCCGGGGTGACGGCGTGCCAGTACGCTCGTCTTGCCCCCTGGAGCAGCGCACGCGTCCCACACACGGCCCGGATCGGAGACCATAGCCGCTGCCAACTCCGCAACAAGGCGGGAGCCGGAATCCATCGGCGCGCCGAGATCCATCCCACCGCCGCTCGACTCCTGCTCGCCCCCGACAACGGAAAACAAATCCGCAGGGGGCGGTTCGTGCTGGTCATACTCACAGATAGCGAGTGCGGCGACACGCCCGTAGGACACGGCCCAGCGCTCGACCAGCCACGCAGGATGCCCAAGCCGAATAGCAGCCCCTTCCAGGGTTTCCACGAGTGACTTGCGGGCAGGGGGTGCCTGGGTGAGTTTGCGGAGAATGGCATTGACCAGACCTGCCGCCTTGGGGTGGCCAGCAGAGCGCACCAGCTCCACACTCTCACTCAAGGCGGCGTGTGCCGGAATCCGGTCCATGTGCAGAAGCTGGAATGCTCCGAGCCGTAGCGCAATCTGTATGGGCGCAGGCAGGGGCTGATCCGGTCTGTCAAGGAGGCTTCTGAGCTGTGCGTCAAGCGCGATTTGCCAGCGCAAAACGCCGAGCACCAATGCAGTGGCGAGGTTCCGATCAAGCGGCGACAGAGGCTTCAGAGCGGGCCCGTGCAGCAGATCGTCGCTATGCTCGGACGTGCTCTCCACCCGTTCCAGAATGTGGAACGCCGCACTTCGCGCCGGGCTCAGTGGGGAACGCAATGGAACGTTTTCGGTGGCTCTGCGGATGAATCGCGGACGCGGACCTCTTCGGGCATTATCCCTACGCTCAGGCAAGGCTCTCTCCGGGACGAAGTTGAAAGTCACGCGCAAAGGTGGTGCCCGGTAGCTTCGGCTTACCTTCGATCTGCACCTCATCCAGCACGAGCACGGTTCCCTCGGCGGCTCCCACGCGAAGAAGACCGCCGATTTCCGCGAGCTCGTTCGGCCGGAGAATTCCCTGCTCAGGGGAACCGGGATGCATACGGTGAACCAGGAAACGCTTTCCGCGAAAACTCGCATGGGCTCCCGGCCATGGTGAGAAACCCCTCCAGCGGTTGTAAGCCGTTTGGGCGGTGCGGTTCTCCAACTCCATTCGACCGTCCTCACGGGTAAGGATGGGAGCCAGCGTTGCCTGCGTATGATCCTGCGGCCGCGGCGTGACGGCTCCGGTCTGCAGCTCATCAAGGGTTCGTATCATGAGGTCCGCACCTACGGCAGCGAGTTTCGGGTAAAGCTCCACTGCAGTAGTCTCCGGTCCTATTGGCAGGGCATGCTCCAGCAACACATCCCCGGTATCCAGGCCAGCGTCGAGTCGCATAGTGGTCACGCCCGTCTCGGTGTCCCCGTTCGCAACCGCCCACTGAATGGGAGCGGCACCCCGGTACTTCGGCAACAGAGAGCCGTGCAGATTCAGGTTCCCAAAACGCGGTAGCTCCAGCATCCAGCCCGGGATGATGCGTCCGTACGCGACCACAATGATCGCATCCGGACGCAGCGCTTCCAGCTGCGACCGGAGCTCCTCGTTTGTCTTAATCTTCTCGGGCTGCAGGATCCGGAGGCCGCGTTCGCGCGCCGCCCGTTTCACAGGGGGCTCCTGCAGTTCCATCCGCCGTCCGGCTGGCCGGTCCGGTTGGGTGAGGACCAGCTCTATCTGGTGTCCGCCATCGAGCAGCGCGTGCAGCGACGGGACCGCGAACTCCGGTGTTCCGCAGAAAACCAGCCTCACAGGCCTGTCCTCAACGGCTGCATCACCACTGACCGCTCTTCTGTAGCTTGCGGATGCGGCGCTTCACCAGATCGCGCTTCAAGATGCTCAGGCGGTCGATGAAGAGTACCCCGTCCAGGTGATCGATCTCGTGCTGCAGAGCACGAGCCAGCAGCTCCTCGCCCTCTACTTCGAAGAACGTCCCCTTGACGTCCTGAGCCCGAACTGTGACCCGGGCGGCGCGTTGAACTTTCTCGCGGATCTCGGGCAGGCTAAGACAGCCTTCCTCTTCGAACTGCTTGCCTTCGCGCTTGACGATCTCAGGATTAATGAGGACCAGCTTGTCTTCAGGACGTTCACGGAAGCTGACATCAATCACGGTGATTCGTTTGGAGACACCGATCTGCGGCGCGGCAAGCCCAATGCCATGCGCGGCGTACATGCTTTCCCACATCTCCTCGACCAACTGGGCGAGCTCGGGCGTGAAGTCCGCTACCGTCTCTCCCGGTTTAGCCAGCACAGGCTCCGGGTACTTGACAATGGGATGGATGCGCGCCGTGCCCGCCGCCGGAGCATCTTCTGCCGCCGCTTCGAAATGCCTCTGTGTCTTGCTCATGGTCAGAATGCCCGGATCTGCTCGCGATAACCCTGAAAGTTGCGGCGGAGTTCGCCGAGGCTGTCGCCTCCGAACTTTTCCAGAACCAGACGTGCGACGGTCAACGCCACCATGGCCTCACCTGCAACCCCAGCCGCTGGAACGACGCAAACATCCGATCGTTCATACGATGCCTTTGTGGCTTCACGAGTTTCGAAGGAGACCGACGCGAGCGGTCGACGCAGCGTGGAAATCGGCTTCAGATAACCTCGCACGACTACATCTTCGCCGTTCGACATCCCGCCCTCAACGCCCCCGGCATTATTACGATCCCGGCGAAAGCGTGTAAACGTCTCACCTTCGGGCTCAGCCGCGTAGGCGATCGCATCATGAACCTGAGAACCGGGAGATTTCGCTGCCGTCACTCCGCGGCCGAGCTCCACCGCTTTCACCGCCTGCAGGCTCATCAGAGCCTGCGCAAGCAGACCATCCAGCCGCTCATCCCAGTTCACATGCGTGCCGACACCGGGGGGCAGACCATGCACCACGACCTCGAAGACACCGCCAACAGTATCGCCGGTGCGTAAAGCTTTATCGACCTCGGCCTTCATGCGCGTCTCGCACTCAGGATCCACGCAGGAGAGCAGGACGACCTCGCGGGAGGCAAGTTCCGCGATCTCCGCAAACTGCGCCTCACGGGTGAGTTCCTCAGCACCGACTCGAATGACATGACTGGCCACATGGACGCCCAGTTCCCGTAGCAGCAGCTTGGCCAAAGCACCACAGGCGACACGCGCAGCGGATTCACGTGCGCTGGCACGTTCGAGAATGTAGCGGGCGTCTTTGAAGTCGTATTTCAATGTGCCGGAAAGGTCAGCGTGTCCCGGCCGGGGGCTCGCAACAGCCTTGTGCTGCGCAGGATCGCCCGTCTCGACCGGCAGGATCTGCTCCCAGTTCTTCCAGTCGCGGTTTGCCAGTGTCATCGCGATCGGAGAGCCGATGGTCTTCCCGTGACGAACGCCCGAGAGAATATGCGCTGTGTCCTGCTCGATCCGCATCCGGCCGCCGCGGCCATAGCCCTGCTGACGGCGCCAGAGCTCGCGATTCACGAAGTTCTGGTCGACAGGAATGCCTGCGGGTAGACCGCTGACCAACGCCACTAGAGCCTCACCATGGCTCTCCCCTGCGGTAGAAAAACGAAGCATGAATCTTTGATTATAGCTACGCCGTTGTGCCCGGGCGAGGCTTAGGCGGGCGCCCGCGCACGCATGGGCGACCAGCTCCGTCGCGCTCCATCTGCTGCAAGATCCTGGAGGGCATTCTGGCTGAAGCCCGGAGCAGCTCGCCGGCCTTGTGAAGCGAAGCCCCGCCGTGTTCATCGAGTGCTTCGATCGCCAGCATGGTCCAGCGGTCTACTACCTGCCCGAGGACCTCGGTGACGAGGCAATCCCCCCTCCCGGATCGCGCTCGCGGAGCGGTCTCAACCGACCGGATCAACAATGACGTGCAAGTCTCAGATTCATAGAGCTCGCAACCCATGAAGATGTGACAGTCAGTCTACGAGTTCCACAGGTTCCGGTACACCGGCACCTGCGTCAACTTCAGCCGACGCTTCCGCTTGGACGCCCGAGACGATCTCCGCCTCTGCTGTCCCCGCAAGCTCCAACGACGACGACGCCTGCGCAGCTAAGAAGCGTCGCGAATCGAAGAGACTCCGGTCCATGGAGCGCACCCACTCCGTGGTCTCCTCTGCGCCGCGCCCATTCTCGTGGGCAGATGCAAATTCGGATCGCATGGTCTGGAACTTTGCCTCGAGGTCATCGAGCGTACTGAGCAGCAGGGCTTCGGGGGTCATCGGCAGCTTGGGCGAGCCGAACTCGTACTTACCGTGGTGCGCTAACAACATGTGCTCCAGCAGCAGGCGGAGCGACTCCGGAAAGATCGCCGGCTGCTGCCCGTCAGCCTCAGCCCGCTGACGTGCTTCCGTATTCATCGCAGAGATAATGTCCGCCAGCATTCGCTGTCCGATGGAGATGTGCCCGATCAGCTGCCCCTCAAGGGTATAGCTGAAGCTGGATCGCCAACTGAGCTCGCGGACCTTCCCGATATCGTGCAGGATAGCGCCTGCCACCAACAGATCCGGATCGACTTCGGGGTAGAACGGCGCGGTGCCACGGCAGACCCGCACCAGCGTCAGCACATGTTCGAGCAGGCCTCCCAGCCACGCGTGGTGAAGACGCTTCGCGGCTGGGGCTTGCTGGAAAGCGGGACCAATGGCCGGATCATCGAGCAAGCGGAGAACCAGCCGCTGCAGGTGCCCGTTTGTGAATGCCTCTACATAACCGCGCAGCTCCGACATCATCTCGCCGATATCGAACTGGGTCGTCGGCACGAAGTCTGTTGTATCGATCTCCGCATCTGCGGCCGAGCGCATGCGCGCGAGAGTGATCTGGAACTTTCCCTGGTATTTCGAGATCTGCCCCTGCACCTTCACATAGCAGCCTTCGGAGCAGGTCTCGAGCACAGAGGCAAACTCCTCCCACATCCGTGCTTCGATCTGCCCGGTCTTGTCAGCGAGTGTCAGTGCAAGGTACTGGCCACCTCCCTTGCGTTCGCGCAGGCTTAAGGACGCGAGGCAGAAAAAGCTGGTAACCGTCTGATTGTCGAAACGCGCTGCGTCCGCGATAAAAAACTCTTTCATGAGGTTCGCTTCAGCATACGACGAGAGCCCCGCAATGCGGAGCTCTCGGGCAGCGCGATGCTCTTCTTCTCTACCGAGGAGCCGGGGTAGTTGCCGGTGCGTTCGGATCGGCGGAGGTAGCTGCTGGGATCGGTTGCCCCTGGGGGGGTGCTCCAGGAGCGGGCGTCGTGGCCGGCGGCAAGGTGGAACGATCACTGCTTGCCGCGGGCGCGCCGCCCAGCGCCGGATTGACGGTGGGTGCAATTGGCGTAGGAGTGTCCACCGGCTTCGGTTTATCTTGCAGCCGCTCCTTCGGCTCGTCCTTCGCCCGCTTGACCTTCTCTTTCTTCTTGGCCGTGTTTCCGTTCAGTCCCAGAGGCGCGGCCTGGTGCTTTTCCGTCACGTTGTCTTCCGGTGTAGCTGCCACCGGGCGAGCCGACGCCTTAGCTTCGGCCTGTGTCAACTTGTCCTGCGCGCGCTTCTCCTCGGTCTCCTTCTCGCGGTCGGTGAAACGCGTCTTGCGCTCGGCCACGGCCGTGGGTGCGAGCGGATCCCTACCCGCCTCCTGGAAGCCCGTTCCTGTAGTAATCGTGGTGGTCGACTCTGTGGGCGACAGTGCCGCCCCCGCCGGCTGTCCATTGGCTGCAGGGCCTGCACCGGCGTCTGCCGTCTCGACCGGGCCATCGGGCAGAGAGTTCCGCGGAGCCTGCCCGAACCGGATTTTCTCCTTCCGAATTCTGTGCCGCTTTACCACGCCCCCTGCCGGCTGAGCGCTTCCGTCGTTAGCTGCCTTCTTGGCCGCGAGCTTCTCGCGTGCTGCCGCCAGATCGGCTTGCGCCTTGTCTGCGCGCTGCTGTTCTACCCGCTGTTTCTTCAGTTGTTTCTTCTTCGGGGCTGGGGGAGCGTAAGCAGTGAACACCGGCTTGCTCTCCTGCCGGCTGGATCCTGTGTCCACGAAGCCCGGCTTGATGTCGATGTAGGCATCCTCACGGGCCTTGGTCAAATACGCTCTCAGGGCGGGCTGCAGCTGACTCAAATAGATAGCTTCCTGCACCTGCCGCTCGACGTCAGCCAACGCCGGAACCCCGGCTTGCTGATGACTGTCCACCTTGAGGATGACGAATCCCTGGCGGGTGCGGATCGGCTCCGTGACACCGCCGACCGGCAACGAGAAGGTCGCCTTCTCGAGCACCTCGCCCAGCGAACCGCGCTTGAAATCACCCAGATCGCCGCCTGCCGCAGCCGTCGGTCCACCGGACGAGGCTTTCGCTACCTCCGCGAAGCTGGCTCCAGCCTTGAGCTTCGCCTCCGCCTCATCCGCCTTTCGCTGGGCGTCCGCAAGCTGCGCCTCGCTGGCATTTTCGGGGGTAGGAATAAGGATCTCGCTCAGGTGCACCTGCTCAGGCACCTGGAAGTCCTTTGCATGCTGGGCATAGTAGGCCTCTTCTTGAGCATGCGTCAGGTTCAGATGGCGGCCCACCTCGTCCTGCACCACCTGATTGGTGACAATCGAATTCCGAATCTGCTGCTTGAAGTCCTCATACGAGACGCCCTGCTGCTCCGCCGCCTTCTGCAGCGCCTCCATGGACTCGAGATGGTTCTGCTTCCGGATATCATCCAGCCGCCGCATCGTCTCCGTGTCACCGGTGATGCCAAGCTCTTTGCCCTTGGAAATCAGTAATTGCTGATCGATCATGTCGCGCAACAGGTCGTGGAGCTTCGCCTCCGCATCAACCTGCGGGACGTTCTGCTGGCGCGCCTCTTCCATCAACTGCCGCTCGGAACGCTCGAACTCGCTGCGCGTGATGATCTGGTCGTTCACACGTGCGATCACGTCCTCGACCACCTTGCCGTTCGGGGTGATCGGGGTGGCAGCCGGTAATGGAGGCAGCTGCAAAGTTGGCGTCGGCGCGGTTGTTGCGCTCGCCCCCGGGACCGGATAGTTCGGCTGCTGCGCCCGCACCTGGGCATGGAGGCTACCCGCGGAGGCGAGGAGCGCTGCCGCGAGCAGGCTTCCTCCAAAGCGGGTGGAAAGCTGGAAATTTGCGTACTTCTTTGTCATCCGTTCCTTCGGATCCTTCTGCGGCCGCCACTGGTCGGCGCTCTGCGGCGCGCAGGGATCGGCTGCACGTCCGCCGGATCGAGATCCCGCCCGCCGGAACCGCACACTCTTTCGACTGCGGTCCTTGGACGAGGTCATCCGGTGACCTCCATTCTACCTGCGGGAGGAGGGCTCGTGCGGGGAGCGCTCACCGCCCAATGCTATACTCCGTCCAACCAGCGACGGACCTTCTGTGCCCGCTCTCTGAGCCTGTCCGCCTCTCGAGGACCCTTCGCCCATGATCCCCCACACTCGCCGTGCTTTGTTCTCGGCAGCCGTCTTCCTCGCCGCCTGCGGCGTCACCGGATCCATCATCGGCGGCCGCGTGGCAGCCCAGTCGGCATCAGACGAATCGGCGTTGCGGGATTCGATGAAGAACTTCACCGATGTCTACTCGCTGGTCGAGCAGAACTATGCGGACAAGCTGAACACAGACCAGGTAGATAAGGCGATCTACGATGGTGCCATCCCGGGCATGCTCCATGTCCTAGATCCGCACTCTAACTTCTACGATCCAAAGGCCTTCGCCCAGATGCGCGAGGACCAGCATGGCAAGTACTACGGCGTGGGAATGTCCATCCAGCCGCAGGGCAACAAGATCGTTGTCCTCGCGCCGTTTGAAGGCACCCCGGCGTATAAAGCTTGGATTCGCCCTGGTGACGTGATCCTTGCCGTCGACGGTAAGGCGACCGAGAATATGGACTCGGCTGGCGTGGCAACCCTGCTCAAGGGGCCACGGGGCACGCATGTTTCGGTCACTATGGCGCGTGAAGGCGCCGCCAAACCACTAGTGTTCGACCTGACCCGCGACGAGATTCCACGTTACTCGGTCGACATCGCCTTCATGATCAAGCCGGGCGTTGGCTACATCCACGTCACCCAGTTCATGGAGACTACCTCACATGAGGTCCAGGAGGCTCTGGATAAGTTCGGTCCCGGGGTCCAGGGGCTGCTTATAGACCTGCGCAGCAACCCAGGCGGCCTGCTGAATGAGGCCGTCAATACAGCGGACAAGTTCCTGCAAAAGGGACAGATCGTCGTCTCCCAGCGTGGGCGGGCCTTCCCGGACCAGGTATATCGGGCCCCTAGAGGTTCAGCCCTGAAGTACCCGATCGTCATCCTTGTGAATCGGGACACCGCCTCTGCGGCCGAGATCGTCTCCGGTGCGCTGCAGGATCATGACCGCGCCCTGATCGTCGGCGAAACCACCTTCGGCAAGGGCCTGGTGCAGACGGTCTTCCCGATCTCCGAGAACACCGGCCTCGCCCTCACAACCTTCCACTACTACACACCCTCCGGCCGCCTGATCCAGCGCAACTACAACAACGTTTCGCTCTACGACTACTACTACGTTCGAAATGATGCGCTGCCCGCCGACAAGACTAACCGCGAGGTAAAGCTTACCGATGCGGGCCGTCCGGTCTACGGTGGCGGCGGCATCACGCCGGACGAAAAGATTGCCGAACTCAAGAGCAATCATTTCCAGGACATCCTCCTGCAGCATCGTGCCTTCTTCGACTTCGCGCGTCACTACCTTGCCGCCCGCAGCGTGACCCGCGAGATGACGGTGGATGATGCTCTGTTGGCCCAATTCAAGGAATTCCTTCACACCCAAAAGGTCGACTACGCCGACAAGGATTTGGCCGACAATATCGATTGGGTTAAGGCCAGCATCAAGGCAGAGGTTTTTACGTCTCAATTCGGGCAGGCAGAGGGGCTGAAGGTCCGGGCCGACTGGGATCCTCAGATCAAAAAGGCTCTGACGTTTATGCCGGAGGCGCTGGCGCTGGAAGAGCACAAGATGCCTGCGGAACAGAAGACCACTCAGACAGCGATTCGCTAGACCCAAGCCTGTAAGAGACCGCGCTTCTGCAGCGGTCTCTTTGCGTGTGCCTTTAGAATCAGATCTGCGAGACGCGCACCTGCCGCGCCTTCGCATGCCAAACATGCCCTCGCGCCCGCTCATCGCCGTTGTCGAGGACGAGGATCATCTCGCCCAGGGGCTCCTGTTCAACCTGGAGGCAGAGGGCTACAGCACTCATCACGAAATCGACGGAGACGCAGCGCTGCAGTGGCTGCTCAAAGCTGACCCGCCTCCCGCCGCGATTCTCCTGGACGTGATGCTCCCGGGCATGGATGGTTTCGGCATCGTCCGTGCGCTCCGCTCCGCAGGTCGATTTACTCCGGTGCTGTTGCTCACGGCGCGTGGGCGATCGGAGGATGTAGTCGAAGGTTTTGCCGCAGGTGCGGACGACTACCTCGCCAAGCCCTTCGACCTGCATGTCCTGTTAGCGAGGTTGTCCGCTCTCCTTCGGCGTGTCCACTGGGCCACAGCGGACCCGGGTGCACCACCCGCGGCAGAGGTCACAGAAGCGCCCAAGATTGCTGAGAATAGTCAGCCAATCTTCACCCTTGCCGATCGCACCGTGGATCTCGATGCGCTGGAAATCCGCGCCGCCGATCGCGTGATTCACCTGACGGTCATGGAGGCGGACCTGCTTCGGTATCTGCTGGAGCATCCCGGAAAGGTAGTTGCCCGCAAGGAGTTACTCGAAAACGTTTGGCGCGTTCACGAGGACACCGACACGAGGG
>DATLMQ010000066.1:0-3332 GCA_035537215.1 Acidobacteriaceae bacterium | reverse complement strand
GGTATAGGGGGAGTAGGGGGTCTGGGGGGAAAGGGGGAAGAGGGGGAAAAGGGGGAGCGAGGGGGGCCGAAAGGGCGCACTCCGCTTCGCCCTTTCCGGCCGAAAGGGTGCACTCTTCTGCGCCCTTTTTCGCCGAAAGGGTGCACTCTGCTTCGCCCTTTTGGGGAAGAGAAAGGGTGCACTCCGCTTCGCCCTTTTCGAGAAAGGGCGCAGTCTCCTTCGCCCTTTCTGCGCCGACCGTCAGCCGGTAGGTCGAGTGATGTCCGCGCCCGTCCCCGGGCACGACTGCGAGCTCGCCAGCGGCAACCAACTCGTCGAGGACCTGCTGGACTCTGCGCCGGCCGAGACGGGCACGTTTCTGCAGCGTCGCCTGATCAACGATCCACTCGCCGCGCTGGTCGGAGTAGCTGGCCACCACCAGCAGGACGACGAGCCGGGAGCCCCCCTGGCGAGAGTGATCGAGGACGGCGGTCAGGTGTTCAAGCCCCATGCGTGCCCCTCACCCCCTCTGCCGCAGCGGCAACCGCGGCCTCGAAGGCTTCGGCCTCGTCCAGGCGTTGCTCCCAGGTCTGGCGCCTGAGCCTGTCGAGGTCCTCGGCGGTTTCGAGATAGAACGCTTGGCAGATGCGATCCGGTGAGCACTGCGCCAGCGCACAGTGCATCGTCTCGGCGCCGGCCAGTAGGCCGAGCTGCCCGCGATAGTGCGGACAGCCGTCCTTGCCGCAGAAGTAAAGCGTGTCCGAGCCTTCGACCACGCGCTCCTCGGCTACCGCTTCCCCGCGCCGGAGACGGAGGTGGACCAGCTTCACGGCTGGCTGTCCTCCTGGCGATCGACCCCCAGGGCGAGTGAGGGAGAGATGCCCGTGATCTCAACGATCTGGGCGAGGTACTTCAACGACGGGCGGCGGACGTTACGTTCCCAGCAGCACACGGTCGAGGGCCGGACCTTGGGATTGAGCAGCTCGCCGAAGTCTGTCTGGCGGAGTCCCTGGTTCCGGCGCCAATCCCGCAGCAGCTCACTGAATGTGGCTTGAGGCGTTTCGGATGTCATAGGCCGCACTGTATGCGGCACAAATCAACCATGTCAAGAAGAAAATTGACTCAGGCCGCAAGTTGAGGGCTTGATTTTGCGCCCTGCAACATTTAGGATGTCTCCCATGGTGGAGTCAGATCCCTTTGCAGGTCTCGGAAAAGCGCTTGCCCGCCTCCGGGAGCGGGCCGGGTTCTCGACGCAGACGGAGGCGTCCGAGAAGCTGACAATCGACAAGGGGCAGCTCTCGCGTTGGGAGAACGAGAACCCGCGCCCCACGCTCGAAAACCTCGGTCGCGTACTGGCCGGCTACGGAGCCACCGTGGCGGATCTCGCGACCGCTTTAGACGGCAGCTCGGCATTGCAGCCGGTGGCAGATCGGACACCTTCGGACGAGGAGTTGCTCAAGTCGCTGGCGGATGCGATTCGCCGCGTCGAGGGGCGCCAGGTTGAGACGGAGAGCCGCGTCGAGCGGCTCGAGAAGGATCTGGACAGGACTACGGGGTAGGACCGCCCTCGCCCCAATCCCCACCTTCCGGCCCTTGCACCCGTTCCCTCTCCGGCTCGAAAGAGACAGGAGAGCTGCTCATGGCAGCTTCCAACTCGGCCATTTCCTTGGTCAGCGTGGCCAACTCGGGGGAGCGCGGCTCTTTGATCAGGATGGAATAGGCACGTTCGTAGGCGAGCTGGGCGGCCTGGAACTGCTGCAACTCACGGCAGAGGCGTGCGCGCATCCATTCGACCTTGGCGGCGAGGCGGGGAGAGGTGAGGCGGCGATAGAAAGGCTCCAGGAGCGCCAGACCCGCCGCCGCTGCGGAAAGCCGGCCGTCCGCAATCAGGGCTTTCAACAAATTGTGACCGGTCGAAATGACAACGTCGAGGGGCGCATCGGGTCCAAGAAGGTCGAGGGCGGTTCTGAAAGCGCGAAGCGCACCTGGCCGATCTCCCATGTCCAGACAAACGAGCCCGAAATGATTCCAGGTGCGCGCCTCGCCATCCGGATTTGCGAGTGACTTCTGAGCTTCAACTATGGACAAGAGGAGATCCAATGCGCTTTCGAATCTGCGAGTGAGTCGGTGAAGGCTGGCTGTCACCTCAACGAGATGAATTCTTGTAGGCAGGTCGGACGTCGGTTCCTTGGCCGCACGCTCCAGCGCTCTTTCTGCTTCCTCGTAGCGACCGGCGATCCTGAGAGCATTGCCGTACTCGGTCCATGCGGCCACGATCAAGTCGGTGGGCAGTTCGCTCCGCACCTCTTCCGCGAGTACGACGGCCATACTCGCACTCTTGAGCGTCGCCTCCAGATCGTGATAGCGAGTTGCGAACGCTGAGTCTATTAGCTCGCGCACTCTTTCAGCGTTCGCAACTCCTTTACGTCGCGGCTGCATCAGCACTCCTTCCGTCGGGGAACTCCTATAGGAGTATACGCGGAAGGAGCTGTTCGATGCTCAAGGCGTGATGATGCACTTCCCCAACGGATCCCACTCGCAACCAGCGGTAGTTCTGGGATCATCCGGCGGAGGAGGGGGCGTTGACTGCTCTAGGGCGGCCGGCGCGTTGAGGCCCAGCGCTGCGGCTGTGGCACGCACGACATCGCCCCACCAGCCGTTGGAGAGGAACAGAACGAGAGCGAACACAGGAAGACGGTGCATCGGAGACCTCCTTGAGATCGGATACGCAATTGTCGCGGACCCGAGATGATTTTACGCCAAGTAATGACCTCCACAAAGGAGAGTACGAACCTTTACACCTACAAGAGTGCAGTCACCCAGGCACCTTGGGGACTCGGACGCAAAACTCCGAGCCACGCTCAACCATGTGTGGGACGGCAACCCTCCCGCCCACCCGCACAAGCTCCGGCCTGGTCGTAGACGGCGAGCTCCCCCCCAACTCGCTGACGCAAACGCCCCCCTCTCCTGCGAGCCATCGTGGTTGCGCCGGAGCAGCTCTCGCGTCCACCGCACCCGCCCCGAGCTCCTCCGTCGCCTCAGCCTTGGTGTGGACGGCAAGCTCCCCCCGCAGATCGGCTCCGCGCAAGCTGCTCGCCGAACTGCTCCCGCCCGCGCTCGATCCTCTCCTCGTCGCCGTCGAAGCCTCCATCCTGCAAGGTCGGGGTGTCCGCCCTGGAGCCTGCGGCCGGAGCCGGCCTCCGGTCCTCCAGGCCGCACCCCCCAATTCCACACCCGCCCGCCCTCTTGATGGGGACGGACTGCGAGCCGCCGGGCCCCGCCCGATGCAGCTCCGTGCGGCTCCGCCGTACTCGCTCCATCGGCGGTGAAGCCTCGTCGCCTGCCAGCCTCCC
>DATLMQ010000065.1:0-2384 GCA_035537215.1 Acidobacteriaceae bacterium | reverse complement strand
CCCACCCCCGGTCCACGCACCCCGCCGTCGCCACCTCCGCCAACCCGCACGCCTCCAGCCTCCCCGTCACCCACGTCTCCCTCTACAAAAACGGTGTCGGCTTCATCGAGCACACCGGCCGCCTCACCGGCGACGCCGCCGTCACCATCGACTTCACCAGCGCCCAGCTCAACGACGTCCTCCAGACCCTCACCGCCATCGACCTCAACGGCGGCCGCATCTCCGGCGCTGGCTACAACTCCACCACGCCCCTCGACCAGCAGCTCAAAACCCTCCCGCTCTCCCTTCCCGAAAACCCCTCCGCCGCCGACTTCTATAAAGCGCTTCGCGGCGCCCGCGTCGAAGTCCGCTCCGGCAGCACCTCCATCACTGGCCGCCTCCTCTCGGTGGAGTACCGGGACACGAACCAGCCTGCAGGCACAGATGGAGCTATGGCTCAAAGAGAATTCCTCACCGTCGTCTCCGACGCCGGCGACTCCCGCACCTTCGAGCTCACCCCCTCCACCTCCGTCCGCCTCCTCGACACCCAGCTCCACGCCGACCTCGCCCGCTACCTCCAGCTCATCGACAGCAACCGCTCCGACGGCCTCCGCCACCTCACCCTCCTCGACAAAGCTCCCACCCACGCCCCCGGCCCCCGCGAGCTCCGCGTCTCCTACCTCTCCGAAGTCCCCGTCTGGAAGTCCACCTACCGCATCCTCTTCACCAGCTCAGGCACCAGCTCCACCTCGCCGCAAGCCACCCTCCAGGGCTGGTCCGTCGTCGACAACACCACCGGCACCGACTGGAACAACATCCAGCTCTCCCTCATCGCCGGCGCCCCCCAGAGCTTCCTCCAGCCCATCTCCCAGCCCATCTACTCCCGCCGCCCCGAGATCCCCATCGCCCAGGAAGCCCAGCTCACCCCCCAGACCCACGACTCGAGCCTCGAAGCGGCGAACGATCGCAGCCCAGGACTCCATGGGCGGGTCACCGATCCCACTGGCGCCGCGGTTTCAAACGCCACCATAACCGTGACCAGCGAAGACACAGGGCAACAGAGCAGCCAGACCTCCGACAGCTCCGGGTTTTTCTTCTTCCCGCTCTCATCCGGCCAATATCGTCTCGAGGCCGCCGCTCCCGGCTTTCAGCGTCTCATCCGGCCTGTATCCATCAACGGTCCGCAGACACCCGCCCTCAACCTAACCCTCCCGCTCGGATCGGCCACTGAAACCGTCGAGGTCGCTGAGGGAGTACGGAACCGCAAATTCGCAGGCGGCACCCCCGGCGGCATCCTAGGCGGCATGCCCGTCAACGGCCGCGGCATCGGTCCCGGCTTCGGCGGCAACCTCGGCGGCGCCGTCCTCGCCAACCAGCCCTACGAACAGCTCGCCGCCACCTCCATCACCCCGTCGGCCACCACCGCCGCGTTCGACGACTTCTTCGCCTACAACCTCACCGATCCCATCACCATCCGCAAAAACGAGTCCGCCCTCGTCCCCATCCTCCAGGCCAAAGTCACCGCCGACCGCGTCACCCTCGTCTCCTCCAACGGCTACTCCACCTCGCAGCCCCTCCGCGCGCTTTGGATAACGAATACATCCGGGCTCACGCTAGACCGCGGCTCCTTCACCGTCGTCGAAAACGGCAGCTTCGGCGGCGAAGGCCTCCTCGATCCCATCCACCCCGACGAAAAGCGCCTGCTCTCCTACGCCGCCGATCAGGCCATCCACGTCGCCACCGAAGACCAGCACAACAACTCCCAGGTCGTCCGGATCTCCGCCGCCAAAGGCGTCCTCACCCTCCTCCGCGCCGAAACCCGCGAGCTCACCTTCGCCGTCCACAACGCCGCCCCCGACGCGCGCACCGTCGTCCTGGAATACCCCGTCGAGAACGGCTTCAAGCTCGACCCCTCCGTCACCCCCACCGAAACCACCGCCACCGCCTACCGCTTCCGCCTCGCCACCCCGGCCGGCGGCACCGTCCGCCTCCACGTCGCCGGTCGCCGCGATAACGCCAGCATCTTCCACCTGTCCAACTCCGACGAGAACCAGCTCACCATCATCCTCAACCAGGCCGGCAACGACCCCGCCCTCATCCAGGCCCTCCAGCCCATCCTCCAGGCCCGTCGCCGCGTCGCCGACGCCCAGGCCGCCCTCAACGCCACCAACACCCGCCTCACCCAGCTCCGCTCCGATGAGGACCGTCAGCGCGCCAACATCACCGCCCTCAAGGACGCCGACAAGTCCGCCCGCGACCGCTTCGTCCGCGACCTCACCTCCACAGAAGACAACATCACCGCCACCCAGACCGAGCTCTCCACCCGCACCTCCGCCCTGGAATCCGCCCGCACCGAACTCTCCACCCGCATAGAACAACTCCAACTAGACCAAACCCTCTAAACC
>DATLMQ010000064.1:0-8129 GCA_035537215.1 Acidobacteriaceae bacterium | reverse complement strand
TGAAGTAAAGATTTTTCTGGATGCGGCCCCAGAGGTTCGCGGGAACCGGCGCTTCCGCCAGGCGGGACCCGCAGATGTGCTTGTAACTGAGCAGGCGGTGATCGAAGAGCTGAAGGAACGGGATGCGCGCGACCGGAACCGGGCGCAATCCCCGCTGCGGCCCGCCGAGGATGCGGTGATTCTGGACTCCACGACGATGACGTTGGAGGAGGTGCTGAGCGCGGCGGAACACATCGTTCGCGATCACCTTCCGCCGTCATAGGCTGCACTGTTTTTAGTGCACTTCGGCAATCACGGGAAAAAAAGGGGTGGAAAAATGGACATCCGTGCTAACATTTCCCCATCGTGTGAAACAGATTGGTTTTCTGCAAGACCTGCCGAAGCCCCGATTTGGATTCAGCGTCAAAAGTCAATCACACAAGGATTTGCGAGACATGGAACAGGGAACAGTGAAGTGGTTCAACGACGCCAAGGGTTTTGGCTTCATCAGCCGGCAGAACGGCGAGGACGTGTTTGTGCACTACTCGGCCATCAACAGCAATGGATTCAAGAGCTTGCAAGAAGGTCAGGCAGTGCAGTTCAACGTAGTGAAGGGCCCCAAGGGCTGGCAGGCGTCTGACGTACAGCCGCTGTAAGCAGATCAGTCAAAGCTCCGTAAGATCTTTCTTTTGAGGCAGTAAAGACGCCACAGAATATAAACAGGGAACGGCTTTCAGCCGTTCCCTGTTTTGTTTGCGCGGGCATTTCCCATCGTTTTTTAGCGCATTTTGAGGTGCTTAAGAGGCGTTTTAGTGTCATTTTGTGCGTTTTTAGCAGCTCTTATTTTCTCGCGCAGGGTGGGTGTCTCAATTTCGGGGCGGGGGAACGGGAGGACCGGTGGGCTGGGTGGGGGTGGAGGATGGGGGAGGCTCGGGCTGGGGCTGACCGTTTTCGTCGACCATATGTGAGCCGGGCAGGATGGTGACGCTGGTCTTCAGCTTGCGGTAGTCGGAGAAGCTGAGGTGGGCGTCGCCGTTGAAGCCCTTGAGCAGAAGGAAGCGGCCGTCCACGTGGGCGGCGAAGGCCTCCGGAAACCAGATCTCGCCGTTGACGGGGGCCTGGGTGAAGTCGAACCTGCTGCCCTTCTTTATGTTGACGAGGAGGCCGCCGGCGACGTGGAAGTTGTCCTGGAGGGTGCCAGTGAGGCGGAGGATGGCGCTGTCGCGCTCGTCGACCCAGAGGGTGCCGGCGAGGTCGCGCATGATCTGCTGACCGATGTCGTCGGCGTGGGCGTGCGGGTCGCCCTTGTAGTCGAACGCCAGAACGGGACGGCCGTTGTGCTGTTCGCGGCGGGCGTTGCTGAAGACGGCGACTTTGAGCAGGCCGCTGGCGCTGAGGCTTATGTTGTCATGCTCGTGCTTGACTTTGCCGGCTTTCAGCTCGGCGACGAGCTTGTCGACGCGTTCCTGTTCCTTCTTGGCGTCGCCGGGAGAGAGGGGCTGGCCGTCGCGGGAGATGTGCTGGCGGACCTCGGTGTTGCGGACAAAGAAGGCCTGGAAGACGTCGGTGTGGGTCTTCTTGCTGCCGTTGGAGGAGAACTCGTCGGCTACTTCGGTGATGGTGAAGATGTAGCTCTTGCGAAGGGTTTCGAGTTCTTTGTAGCGCTCGCGGACACGGTCGATCAGGGTGTGGATGTCGGGGAGTGGAGCGGGCCCGGCGGGCGTTTGTGCGGTGAGCGAGGGGCTGGGGAGGAGCAGGAGAGCTGTGGCCGCGAGCGTGCGGAGGCGCATGCTTTGACTATAGGGTGACGGGGAATCAGGGTGATCCGAGGGAGGCAGGATCTCGCTGCGCGAGGTGACAGATGGAAGGCAAGGGCAAGGGCAAGGGCAGGGGTGAGGGGGAAGGCAAACGCAAACGCGGATTCCCTTCGGGAACGACAACTAAAAGGCAAGGGCAAAGGTCGGGTCAGGGGGAGGGGGGGTGGTCGCCCGGGCCTGGGCTGTCGTGGGGGCGGCGCTTGCGCCAGGCCCAGCGGGCTCCGCCGAAACCGAGGCCGCCGGCCAGGGTGGCGATGAGGGCACCGACCATGGCGATGATCACCAGCAGGATGATGAGCAGCGAAAAACCCGCTACAAGCGCGGAAGCCGCGGCCTGCAGCACGGCATGAATCACCGACATGAGGGCATGGATGAGAGTCACTGCTCAGGTTGGACGCGAGAAGTGGGTCAGGTGAATGGCTGCAGGGTAAGGGGTAGGGGTAGGGATCAGGAGCAGGGATCAGGGATCAGGGATCGGTAGGCGGTCTAGGGTCCGGGTCCAGGAAGCCAGTTGTCCAGTTGTCCAGGTTGCCAGAAGGTTTGTTGGCCAGATTTGGAGGGTGTGTCGGGGCAGGGCTGGTTCGGCGGTCTGGTTTTAGGTTTTGCGACCCTGGGCTTTCAGCTGCCGCTAGGTTCTCAGGCTGGATCCGGGTTTTCAGGTGGCGGCAGGTTTTCAGGGTTGCGGCGGCTAGGGTGTGGAGGGAGAGGGTGCGCCGGCTAGGTGAGGGCTTAGCCGATCTTCGATTGTGAGGACGGTCAGGCCGAGGGCGGTGAGCCAGGAGGTTGCGGCCTGGACGGCCTGGGGGTTCGAGAGGACGGTCCTGATCAGGGTGGCCGTGGGCTCGGACGGCGAGAGCTGGAGGGCGAAGCAGCGGTCGGCGCGGTAGGTGCAGGAGGCCAGGTCGGCGATGCTGAGCGCGGTCGAGGGCGTGCAGAGGATGGTGTGGGGTGGGGCCATGCGGTCGAGGAGGCAGAAGATCTCGAGCTTGGATTCGAGCTCGTCGGGGACGAAGTCGATGGCGAGGTCGGCCTCGCGGACGGCATCTTCGACGGTGAGGGCGAGGCGGAGGGTGCCGGGGCCGGGTGCGGACGGGGCCTGCTCGGGGATGCCAGGGCTGCGTGAGAGTGCGGCGGCGACGAAGGCCTGCTCGGCGCGGCGGAGCCTGGAGGGCATGACGTCTTCGAGGACGACGTCAAAGCCGGCGCGGGCGCAGCGGAGTGCGAAGTCCGCACCTGCTTTGCCCGCGCCGATCACGGCGATGCGCCGGAGCGAGAGAGACTCCATGGAGTGTGTGGGTTACTTCTTGGGGGTGGCGAGGGCGGCGACGACGGAGTCGTAGCTGGGCTCGGCGCTCTTGATGTGATCGGCGACGCGGGTGCGTTCCTCTTCGGTGAGAGTGGGGAGCACGGAGAGGATGCGCCGCAGGGTCACGGAGATGTCGTCAACGTAGTTCATGGTGCGGATGGCTTCGCCGGAAAGGGGCACTGCGGGATCTCCTGGTGTGTCGTGGGTTTAGTGTACGCCGGTGGGTGGTGAGTAGGGTGGGGGGAAGGGCAAGGGCAAACGCAGATCCTCCGCCTGCGGAGAAGGATGACAACCAGAAAGGCGAAGGCGAAGGGTAAGCCAATGCCAGAGTGGGGAAGCTGAGGTCTGGTGAAGAGGAGGCTAGCGGGTAGCGCCTTCTTCAATGCGGAGGTGGGCTTCGTCGGTGGGGCGGCCGGCCTGGTCGCCTTCGACGGGTTTCTGGTAGCCGTCGCGGTCGGTCATCTCGGTGAGGGTGGCGAGGCGGTCGGCGAAGGCGGGTTTGAGCTCGTCGAGGCCAAAGCGCCAGGACCAGTTGCCGGCGGCGGCGGCGGGCCGGTTCATGCGAGCGTCGCTGCCGAGCTCGAGGACGTCCTGGAGAGGGTAGATGGCGACGTCGGCGACGGAGCCGGCGGCGGCGCGCATCATGGCCCAGACGACTTCGCGGTCGTCGCGGAAGTTGCCGAGGTAGGTCTGGACGTTGGCGCGCTCGTCGGGGGTGACGTCTTCGCGCCACCAGCCGAGGGTGGTGTTGTTGTCGTGAGTGCCGGTGTAGACGACGGTGTTAGGGACGAAGCGGTGCGGGAGGTAGGTGTGGCCGCCGCGGTCGGCGAAGCCGAACTGGAGGATGCGCATGCCGGGCATGCGGAAAAACTCGCGGAGCTCGTCGACTTCGGGGGTGATGAGGCCGAGGTCTTCGGCGACGAAAGGGAGCTCGCCGAAGATTTCGCGGAGGCGGTTCAAGAGGGCGTGGCCGGGAGCTTTGACCCAGTGGCCGTTCATGGCGGTGTCTTCGTCGGCGGCGATGGACCAGAAGGCTTCGAAGCCGCGGAAGTGGTCGAGACGGATGCCGTCGTAGAGGTTGAGGGAACGGCGGATGCGGGCGATCCACCAGTCGAAGCCGTGCTCCTCGAGGAGACCCCACTTGTAGAGGGGATTGCCCCAGCGCTGGCCGGTGGCGGAGAAGTAGTCGGGGGGAACGCCGGAGACGCGGGTGGGGCGGCGGTTCTCGTCGAGCTCGAAGATTTCGGGATGGGTCCAGACGTCGGCGGAGTCGAAGGAGACGAAGATGGCGACGTCGCCGAGGATCTTGATTTTGCGCTCGGCACAGTAGGAGCGGAGAGCGGACCACTGCTCGGCGAAGAAGAACTGGATGACCTGCTCGACGGCGAGGTCGCGGCCGCACTCGTTGAGGATGGAGGTCATGGCGCCGGGCTGGCGGAAGGCGTACTCCTGGGGCCACTCGATCCAGCTGGCGTAGCCGAAGCGCTTGCGGAGGGCGGCGAAGATGGCCCAGTCGGTGAGCCAGGAGATGTTGTCCTGGATGAAGCGGTGGAAGCGGGAGCGGTCGGCCTCGGAGGCGCGGTCGAGGAAGTTGGCGGCGGCTTCTTCGACGAGGGGGCGCTTGGTGTCGAAGGCCTGCTCGAAGTTGCAGGGACCGTTGTGACCGGGGAGGCCGGCGATGCGCTCGGGGGTGAGCCAGCCGGCGTCGACGAGGCGCTCGAGGGAGATCAGGAGGGGGTTGCCGGCGAAGGCGGAGAGCGCGGAGTAGGGCGAAGAGCCGTAGCCGGTGGGGCTGAGTGGAAGGACCTGCCAGAGGCGCTGTTTGCCGGCGGCGAGGAAGTCGACGAAGGCGTAGGCGGCGGGGCCGAGGTCTCCGATGCCGCCGTAGGAGGGCAAAGACGTGATGTGTAACAGGACTCCCGAGATACGCTCTGAGGTCAATTCAAAACTCCCGCAGGCCTGAGGCCTTTGCGTAGGACGTGTGTGTGCGCGGTGGGGATGCCGCAAAGAGTTTGCCCCGGCGATGTTCTGCCGGGGCCTGGGAGCGATACGGGGAAGAGCGAGAGGGTTATGGGAGGCCCGCGGGCTGCTTGCGGCTGTAGACGATGGCTCCAGCCTGCTGGTAACGCTGCATGATAGTGCCGGCGAAGACCGCGAAGTTCTCCTGCTTCTGCTGCTCGAGGAGGTGCTGCCGGGTTGTGGGAAGGTTCTTGGCGAGCTCGTCGGCGGTGGGCTCCTGCTTGTCGATGATCTGGGCGACGGCGCCGTTCGGGCCTTCGTTGATGGGACCGGAGATGCCGCCCTTAGGAAGGGAGAAGAGCACGGCGCCGGCGCCGGCGAGAGAGCCGAGATCCTGGACCTGGGCGTCGCGGCCGACGAGGTCGCTGGTCTTGAGGGGGACCTTCATCTCGGCGGCAGCCTTCTTGAGGTCGTTGAGGACCTTGGCGCGGTCGGCGAGCTTGAGGAGCTGCGCGTTGAGGAGCTCGGGGGTCTTCTGGGCGCGGAAGTCGTCGACGATGTGCGACTTCCAGGCTGCGAACTCGGGTGCATGCGCGGCATGGATGTCGAGGACCTGGAAGATGGCGTAGCCTTCGCCGGTGGAGACGCTCTGGGGAGCGGCACCCTTGGCGGCGCTGAAGGCGGTGGTCATGACGGATTGGGAGTCGGGAAGGGTGGGGATGATGCCGTCGCGACCGAGGAAGTCGGTGGTGGTGACGTGGAGATTGTGAGCGGCGGCAGCTTTGTCGAGGCCGTCCTTGCGGGCATCGTCGACGAGCTGGGCGGCGAAGGTCTGGGCGGCGCCGGCAGACTTCTGGCTTTCAAGCTGCGCGACGATGGTGTTGCGAACCTCGCCGAGGGCCTTGGTGTGGGCAGGCTCCTTCCCTTCGGTCTGGATGATGTGGTAGCCGAACTGGGAGCGAACGAGGCCGGAGGTCTGGCCGGGGTTGAGGGCCATGGCGGCCTGCGCGTAGGCGGGGTCGAGACCGTTGGTCGGCATCATGGGGAGGTCGCCGCCCTGGTCCTTGGAACCCGGATCTTCTGAGTACTTTTTGGCGAGGTCGGCGAATTTCGCACCGCCCTGAAGCTGCTTGAGGACGTCCTCGGCCTTGGCTTTGGCGGCGGCGTCGGTCTTGGCGTCCGCGCCCTTGGGGGAAGAGATGAGGATGTGGCGGGTCTTGACCTGCTCGGGGACCTTGTAGTCGCCGGCGTGGGCGGTGTAGGCGGCCTGGACCTCCGCGTCGGAGACCTGGGGCTTGCCGCCGGGGAGGCTGGCGTCGTCGAAGGCGAAGAGCGCGAGCTTGCGGGTTTCAGGAACGGCGTTCGCGTAGCGTGCGGCGTTCTGCTTGAAGAAGGCTTCGAGTTCGGCGTCGGTGGGGTTGATGGACTTGCCGATGCCTTCCGAGGAGATGACGGCGTAGTCGAACTTCACCTTTTCGCCCTGCTGGAGGAAGGCGGAGCGGACGGCGGCGTCGGAGACGGTAGCCCCACCGGTGACGAGGGCTTCGAGGCGCTGGAGCTCGAGATCCTGCTTGACCTCGCGCTCGAACTGCGCGACGGAGATGCCGAAGAACTGCTGGACGAAGCTCAGGTAGCGGTCGTCGCCGATAAAGGTGCCGCCGGGGAAGAGGTACTGGGAGAGGGGGCCGGTCTGGAGCTCGCGGCGAAGATCTTCATCGCTGACGCCGAGGCCGAGGCGGTCGGCCTCGCGGAGCAGAACGGCGCGCTCGACCTGCTGCTGGCCGACGCGGTTGATGAGAAAGGGCATGGCGTAGTCAGGGAAGTGCTGGGCCTGCATCTGCCGCTGCGTTTCGCGCTGGACGTCGGCCATGGGGATGGCGGTGCTGCCGCCGCCGAGGCGACCCCACCAGCCGGGCGCGCGCACGGTGGCGAAGAGAGCGGCGTTCGCAGAGGCGTCGTCATTGAAGATGCCGGGCACCAGGGTGATGACCATGGTGACGATGGCAGCGGCAATGATGATGCCGAAGATGGTTTTGGTGGCGCGGTTGTCCTGCTGGAAGATGCGGATCATGCCTGGTTGACGACCTTCAGTTCAAACGAGCCGGTAGGTGGTCTCGTGTGCCCGGGATTTGTGCGCAGCGTGTGGGCGGCGTCTCTCAGCCGAGATGCACCACGCCTGCTTGCAGGGGCTCGCTCCCAACTATAAATCAGCGCGGGGGCCGGATTGAGGGAGGGAGGACGATCCGAGGGGCTAAATCCGGGCAAAAACAGTGAATGCAGCGAAAAGACGAGGGCCGCGGATAGCCGCGGCCCCCCGGTGGATGAACTTACCTCTGCCTAGCGCCGGTAGTAGGCGGGCGCCGGGGCGTAGTAGTAGCCGTAGTACGGGCTGTAGTACCGGCGCATGAGGGGCCTGGGCTGACCGGCCGCAGGGCCGTTGCCGGGGCCGGCGGCGTAGGCGAGGCGGGCCATCTCCTGCTCCGAGACGGTTTTGACGACGGCGGGCTGAGAGAGGTGGAAGGTGAGGACGGCTTCCGGAGGGATGATGACGCGGCCGCCGGGAGAGGAGGCGGCACCGGCGACGCCGACCGCTCCGCCGACGCCGGCGCCGACAGCCGCTCCGGCACCGCCACCGGCGACGCCGCCGAGGATGGCGCCGAGGGCGCCAAGGCCGAGCGCGCTGTGGACGGTGGTGGTGGATTTGTCACGGCCTTCACGCTGCCAGAGCTCGGTGGAGAGTGGGAAGACGTTGCCGCCGAGGGTAACGCTGTTGATTTCGAGGCTGAGCTCACCCTGGCCCTTGAGGGCGCCGGCCTTGCGGGCGTCGACGACGGTGCCCTGGACGGTGGCGCCGCGGGGGATGGCGATGGCTCCGCCGGCGGCTACGTCGCTGAGGACGATGCCGTCGAATTGGGTGCCGGGCTGCAGGTGGTCGGCGTCGAGGCCGCGGTTGATGCGGACGCGGAGCAGGGAACCGGTGGGAACGGTGACGTCAGCTCCGGGCTGCTGTCCTCCGGGCGGGGCATAGCCCTGCTGGGGGTAGTTGCCGGGAGGATAGTTGCCTGGAG
>DATLMQ010000063.1:0-8203 GCA_035537215.1 Acidobacteriaceae bacterium | reverse complement strand
CCCCGGGGTCGCGCTTTGCGAGCATCAACGTGAATGCGATCTTCGGCGGCCAGCCCGAAGAAGGATCGCAGACACCGTGCGTGGCCGACCGTTCCGGCGCAATCTTCGATCGCCGCTTTCTTGAGGAAGAGAGCTTCGAGCAGGTCAAGGGCGAGATCGTGCAGATGCTTGACGCGCTGAAGGCCTCCAACCCCGAGTTCAGCTATCAGATCGAAGACCTGATGGTCGTGCATCCGGTACACACCGACGAGCACTGCAAGCTGGTGCAGACGCTGTCGCGATCGATCGAGCAGATCGCCGGACACGATGCCATTATGGCCGCCAGCCCCGGCACCTACGACCAGAAGCACGTCGTCCGCATCGCCAACGTGGCGCAGTGCGTGGCATACGGTCCGGGGATGCTCGCGCAGGCGCATCTGCCGGACGAGTATTGCGTCATCGAGGACATCATCGTGTCGGCAAAGGTGATGGCCCTGACAGCCGTGGAACTTCTTGGGCTCGCGTAACAACTGACTGACGCTACCTATGAACGTCTACCTCATCGCGCTACTGGTGTACTCGATGTTTCTCATGGGGCTTGGGCTGTTCATCAGCCGGCGCGTGAAGAACTCCGCGGACTTCCTGGTGGCCGGGCGAACGCTCAGCGGAGGGAGAATCTTCGCGACCTTCTTGGCCGCCAACATCGGCGCGGGCTCAACCGTGGGCGCGGCGGGGCTCGGCTATCGCTTCGGACTTTCGGCGTGGTGGTGGGTCGGATCGGCGGCGATCGGCAGCCTCTTTCTTTCGCAGTTCATCGGCCCCCGGCTTTGGACACTCGCCAATCGCCACGGCTTCACCACGCTTCCCGAGTTCCTGCAGTTCCGCTACGGCCGCGCCGTCAAGCTCACTATCGCGGTGCTCTTCTGGTGCGGTGCGCTCGCCATCCTCGCCGGGCAATTGATCGCCATCTCGTGGATCCTGAACACCATCGCCGGGATCCCCAAGTGGGAGGGATGCGCCATCGGGGGTCTCGTGGCGGTTGTGTACTGCACGGCCGGCGGCATGATGTCGTCCTCCTTCGTCAACATGTTCGAGCTGGCGGTCACCATGTCCGGCCTGCTGCTCGCGCTTCCCTTCGCCATCAAGGGACTCGGCGGCTGGACGCACATGCACTATCTTGTGACCTCGCAGGCGACCGGAGCGGTGGTGGGCTCGGCGCGCTTCAGTCTGTTTGGCGCGGGCGCCCGGCAGATCGCCGCATGGGTTGCCATCCTTGCGCCTTCGTTCATGATCTCGCCGGGGCTCCTGCAGAAGGTGTATGCGGCTCGAAGCGTGCGCAGCGTCCGCATCGGCGTGGGGCTGAACTGCATTTGCCAGGCGGCGTTTGCCTTCGTTCCGCCGCTGCTCGGGCTGTGCGCGTTCGCGCTGCTGCCGCATCTTGCTAATCCGGAGCTTGCACTGCCAACGGCGATGCGCACGTTGCTGCCCACCTGGCTGGGTGTGTGGACGCTGGCGTCCATCTTCTCCGCGGAGCTGAGTGCGACTGACGCGATCCTGTTCATGCTCTCGAGCTCGCTCGCCGTCGACTTCTACAAACCGTTCATCAACCCGGAGATCTCGCCCGAGAAGCTGCTCACCGTGAACCGCATCTCGTCCGTGGCATCCGGGGTGTGCGGCGTGCTGCTGGCCATGGCGCTGCCCTCGGTGATCGCCGCGGTCACAATCTTTTACGGGCTGCTCGCGGTGGCGCTGTTTGTTCCGGTGCTCGCGGGTCTCTACTCCAGCCGCACCACGTCGGCTATGGCGCTGCTGAGCATCGTGTTCGCGCTCGCCACCACACTGATGACCATGCAGCTTACGCATGGCCGCGGGATCGGCTTCGTATCTCCGCAGCTTCTCGGGATCTCCGCTGCGGCCGTGGTCACCGTACTTTCATCGGTCATCGTTCACGGACGAAAGCAGAAGCTTCCGTCCAGCGCAGAGGTGCCGGTCCCGTAGGTGTCCCGGTCTAGCTGGGTCCGTCACCTCGGTATCGCCCGCTGGTTCTGAGTCGTTCCGAAGTTGAAAAGGAGATCCGCCTTGAAGCGTCGCGACTTCGCCCGTAGCCTTCTCACGTTGCCCCTGGCCGCTGCCCTGCCGTCCGCTTTTGCGGAGGCCCCCACGCCGGACCGCATTCACATGCCGGATGGCGGCTCGATCACCGACGTCCCCGGTCTGAAGGCCGGGCACTACACGCTAAAGGAACGCCCCACGGGATGCACGGTTCTGCTCTGTGAAAAAGGGGCGGTGGCCGGGGTCGATGTGCGAGGGTCCGCTCCGGGAACGCGGGAGACGGATCTCCTGAGTCCTATCAACTCCGTGCAAGAGGTCAACGCGATCCTTCTCTCCGGAGGCAGCGCTTATGGGCTAGATGCCGCGACCGGCGTGATGCGCTATCTCGAGGAGCACAATGCCGGGCACAAGATCGGCAACATCGGCGTGGTCCCCATCGTGCCCGCCGCCATTCTGATGGATCTCGGCGTAGGGGGCTTCAAAGTTCGCCCCGATGCCGAGGCCGGTTACAAGGCGTGCCTCGCCGCCACGAACGGTCCACTCGCTGAAGGCAACATCGGCGCGGGTGCCGGAGCCACCGTGGGCAAGATGTTCGGCCCGAAATTCTTCATGAAGGGCGGCCTCGGTACGGCCAGCGTGAAGTTCGGTGATACCGGCATCATCGTGGGCGCGGTGGTTGCCGTGAACGCGGTCGGAGACGTCGTCAATCCGCACACGGGCCAGGTGATCGCGGGTGCGCGCAGCGAAGACGGCAAGGGCTACCGTGACAGCATGGCCGCGATGATGAGCGGCTATCGCGTGGTCGTGCGTCCCGCGGCTAACACGACCATCGGCATCGTCGCCACCAATGCTGCGTTCAACAAGACTCAGATGTGCAAGATCGCGCAGATGGCTCACGACGGCTACGCCCGAGCGATCAATCCCGTGCACACCATGGGCGACGGCGACACCATCTTCTCCATGTCGACTGGCACCACCGACGTGAAGGCCGACGTCAGTGCTATTGGAGCCATTGCTGCGACCGTGATGTCGCGCGCCATCGTCCGTGCCGTCATGCAGGCCACCAGCATCCCTTCGCTCAACATCCCCGCCTGCCGCGACTACCCAGCCCGGGCCTGACGCGCAGCTCCGGCCAGCCCATTAAAGTTCGGCAATCACTTGAGGACACGATCCCATGCAATCCTTTTCTCACTCTCTCCGCGCCATTGTTTTCTTCGCCGCGCTTCCCTGCACTGTCATTGCGCAGACCCACCGCCCACAGCATCCCCTCGACGGTCTCACCACCGACGAGTACTGGGCAGCGCATGACGTCCTCTTCAAGGCCGGGCATCTGTCCGAAGATGCCCTTGTGGCGAGCCTCCTGCTGCACGAGCCGGAGAAGTCCAAGGTTCTGGCCTGGAAAACCGGGGATCCGATCTCCAGGGAAGCAGACGTCATCCTGGTCGAGAAAGAAAAAACCTACGAGGCCCGCATCGACCTAAATGCCAAGACCCTCGAGTCCTATAAGCAGATCTCCGGGGTCCAGGGGCCCGTGACGATGAGCGAGATGGGTGCGCTGGACAGCATCGCGAAGAAAGATTCTCGCGTGCTGGCCGCGCTCAAGGCCCACGGCATCGCAGACCTCAGCACGGTGCACTGCGGTGCCGGCCCGCTCTCCTTTATCGTCTTTCCCGCGCAATCCGACCACCGCATCGGGTGGGGCGCCTGCACCGACACCCATGGTGTCTACCACTCCTGGGGCCGCACAATCGAAGGTATCTACATCCTCGCGGACATGACCGAGAAGAAGATCCTCGATGTCATCGACCGAGGCTCCATCCCCATGCCGGCCGGCGACATCGACTTCGAAGAGGCCGACGAGACTCCGCGCGAAGGCACCAAGCCGCTCTTCCTTTCCGAGCCCATGGGCCCCTCGTACACGCTCGACAAAGGCGAGATCAGCTGGCAGAACTGGCACTTCCGTTTCCGCATCGACCCGCGCGTAGGCCCAGTGGTCAGCCTCGTGAAGTTCCAGGATAAGGACCAGCTCCGCTCCGTGATGTACGAGGGCTCGCTCTCCGAGATGTTCGTCCCCTACATGGATCCGGAAGAGGGCTGGAACTCGCGCGCCTTCCTCGACGCCGGCGAGTTTCTCCTCGGCGGCCTGGCCAAGCCGGTCGGTCCCGACGACTGCCCCACCAACTCCCGCTACTTCGCCGGCTATGTCCCCAGCGACAAGGCTGTGCCTATGATCCGTCCGCAACTCGCCTGCCTGTTTGAGCGCGTGCCGGGCAGCCCCGCGTGGCGCCACTACGAAAACAACATCATCAACGGCCGCCCCAGCCGCGAGCTTGTGCTCCGCACCGCCGCCGTGGTCGGCAACTACGACTACGTGATGGACTGGATCTTCCAGCAGGACGGCACGATCCGCGTCGCGGTGGGCGCGACCGGCATCGTCGAGACCAAGAGCGTCAAGGACCTCGCATTCGACCACGCGGCCACGATGGACCCGGCGAAGTCGCGGTACGGCACGCTCGTCGGCCCCAACCTCGTCGCCGTCAACCACGATCACTACTTCTCCTATCGGCTGGACCTCGATGTTGACGGCCAGAACAACAGCTTCATGGTCGACCGCCTTCTGCCTGAGACCATCTCCGCCCGCACACGGAAGAGCATCTGGGCCGTTCACTCCACCATGGCCAAAACCGAAAAGGACGGCATCATGGACATTGACCCGCGCCGTCCCGGCATGTGGATGGTCATCAATCCGTCGGTGCACGGCAAGGTGGGCCATCCCACCGGATACGAGATCATGCCCGGGATGACGGCTGTCTCCAACGTCTCGCCCGAAGACCCCGCACAGAAGGTCGGCGCCTTCTCCGAGCACCAGCTGTGGGTGACGCCTTACCAGCCCGATGAGCTCTACGCCGCCGGCGTCTACGTTACCAGCAGCAAGGGTCTGGAAGGTCTTCCGGCCTGGACCAAGGCCAATCGCCCGATCGAAAACACCGATATCGTCGCCTGGTACACCATGGGTTTCCACCACGTCGTGCGCCTTGAGGACTGGCCCGTGATGCCTGTGATGTGGCACGACTTCGAGATCCGGCCCATGAACTTCTTCGACGAGAACCCAGCCATGACGCTGCCGCATCAGCCCTGAGCTGAGCGGCAGCACCTGCAGCGCGCTATCCACAGAGGACGTCCGGTAATAGAAGTAACGCAGTCCCCCATGAAGCGCGCCAGCGATTCCAGCCCCGATGACCGTCCCGTCAGTCTCAAGATGGTGGCTGAGCGGCTTGGCCTCTCTCCTGCGACCGTGTCCCTGGTGGTCAATAACGCCCCGGGGTCAAAACGATCGCAGTGACAACGAGAGCGCGCGTGCTCGCGGTCGCGCGGGAGATGAACTACAAGCCCCGCCGCTCGCCTCACCATGGACGCTTTCTCCAGGACCGCGCCTGCCCTCCACAAAAGAACGTGAGGCGCAGGACCTACACCGTATGACTCACATCGAATGAACGAGTTCATGCTGATCCGCTGTGACGCATGGATGCCCGATCAGATCGGGCGGCACCCTCAGCATCCGGCAACGGGGGGGCAGGGGCAAGCGGACATCAAATTGCGAGGGGAGTTCAGGCGGTCTCAGCGACGGAGCACTAGATGCGGAAAGTATGTGAGCTGGAACGTGCCTGTGAAGTTGTGTTGCGTGCCCTGTGCGACCAGGGGAGCGCGCCAGAGTTCTCCCTGTGCGCTTGCTTTAAGTTCCAAGTTAGGTGTTGGCCGGAGCAGAACATGCAGCGCGGCATTCTGCTGGGTGGTGCCACCGGGGATGAAATCGGCAGCGGCTTTAGCCATGCGGTACTCGAGCTGGATGGACTGATCGGGCTTGAGGTGCCAGGTAAACCAACCTTGACCGCCCGTCGCTTCGCGGCCGATCCAATCGCCGATGATCTGCCCCCGGTTGGTGTAGCCCTGGTTCTGGGCGGACTCGAAGTACAGAAACTGTCCGCGTGTACTGCCCGGATCGCGCGGGGAAGTGGTGACGCCTTCGATGCGGAGGTCCGCGTGAGGCATACCTGGCAGACGGGACAGATAGATCCCAGGGCGCAGGCCGGCTCGTCCGGGATTGCTCACAGGGAAGACGTTATCGTGGACCAAGGAATCCGTATACACGGTGAGCAGGTGATTCTGCCAGGGCACTCGCCAGGTGAAGTCGAAGGTGCTGAAGCGAGCTCCGGGATCGTCTCGGGAGAACTTCTGGGCAGGTGAGACAGCGGTAAGGCTGAAGAAGCTCCGCAGAAAGGTGTGGACGGTTATAGGCACGTGTCCTTTGCCGCCCCAGATGACCGAACGCTGGAAGCCGAACTCCAGGTCGGGCGTGGGCTTGAACGAGATCTTGCTGGAGTGGATCCAGGGGTCGTTGGGATAGTTGTGCCCCTTGAGACTGCCGACGAAAAAGTCATAGCGAAAGACCCCCACCAGACTCGAGAGGCCTGGGACAAACAAGGGTTCAATACGGTTTATCCGAAAGCTATAGATGTTCTCGGCGTTGTTAGACCAAGCCATACTGCTGCCCTGTGCAGGCCCCAGCCATGCGTCGTCCTTGCCGAAGGAGATTTGATGACCGAGCAGGTGGGCCGAGAGATCGGCTTCCAGCAAGCGTACGTTGTTCTGCTGCGGGATTGAACCCTGGGGGATTCCGAACTGGGGCACATGGGGCGTTCGATCGAGATCAGCCAATACGTTGGCCACTGCGGCGGAGTAGCCGTTGGCGGCCGGTGCATGCTGGTACTCGCCGCGCACGAACAGGTCAAACCGGCCCGCGGTGCCGTGGAGGCTGTAGCCGGTGAGGTGGTTCCAACCGGGCTGGTATGGCCTGCCGTAGTCATTGATCACGGTCTGGCCCAGGTGATAGCTGTCGTTCAGGATCGTGCCATGAATTCCGCGGACCCGTGTATAGATGCTGTCTACAGCGAGGGCCGCGGGAGTGTCAGAACTTAGCTCAGGCGCAAGTTCACGGTGCAGCGCGTTGAAGATTGCGAGGGCTTCGCTGTCAGTCGATTCACTTAACATGGCCGGCTGAGACAGCTGGAGCATGTGCGCAAGGGAGGCGCGTGTCCACGGACGCATCCCTATGTAAGCCGTGGGGAGGTAGCCCAGTTCGTAAAAACGAATCGCCGCCGGGTAGATCCAGCTGTCGAGGGGGATGTAGGAAGCTCCGCGCGTGCCCCGGGCGGCATCCGCTATTTCGGCGCGGGAAGGCGTGTCCTGATGACCGTTTTGCGATCGTGCAACTCCGGACAGGAGCAACAGGGTCGTGACGCCGGTCACGGCAATGCGAAAACGACGCGCGCGAAACCGGGCACACGTGCGGTACTGGCTTGCTGAGCTTCTGCTAGTTCTCAAACGCGAAATCGGGACTGGCCTCAGATAGCTCAGCCAGATTGGTTGAGGTGCTGCGGGGGCGGAGCCGGAAAACGGTGCACAGCAGGATGGAGAGGTCCGTAATCAAGGTACCCTTCTCAGCGTATTCGGTGTCGAGGCGAGCTTTGATCGGGTTGAGCACCCGGATCGTGTACTGCTCGATATCCTCGATGTTGATCCTGGCGAGCAGTTCTTCTTCGCGAGCAAAGACCAGCGTTGCTGCACCAGTGATGCCTGGGCGGCAGGTGAGCTTCATCTGCTCATGGGCAGCGAGCTTGGGGCGCGGACCGACCATGCTCATCTCGCCACGCAGGACGTTGTAGAGCTGGGGGAGTTCGTCCAGCTTGCACCGCCGAAGCAGCTTACCGAGCCCTGTAAGTCGTGAATCGCCCTTCACCGTCACCGTGGAACCGGCGTTGGCCGCGTCCACGCACATGGTTCGGAACTTGTAGATGGTAAAGGGGCGCTGGCCCTTTCCTACCCGCGACTGGCGGAACAGAACGGGGCCAGGTGAGCTGCATTTGATGGCAACAGCTATCACACCAAGCACTGGCAGGCAGACCAGCAGTGCGGGGGCAGAAACCGCCACATCGAAGATTCGCTTGCCCCGTGAACCGGACCAACTGTTGCGGGGACCGCTGGAAGATAGGGCCTTGGCGGTGCGCTCAAACTTCTCAGTGCTATAGGAACGCTCGGCGTTAGGAAGGGGGGACAGATATGAGTTCAACACTTCTCCGGATCTTCCTTCGGATGTAAGCGGGTGGGGAATGGG
>DATLMQ010000062.1:0-7033 GCA_035537215.1 Acidobacteriaceae bacterium | reverse complement strand
CCCGTAAACCTCGCGCGAAACTCCCCGAACACCCTCTCCGTCTGCAGCAGGGCACGCCAGAACCGCTGCACATACTCCGCCTCGTAGGCGCCGTGCGTCTGGTCCTGGTCAAACGGGATCGGCTTCTCCACCTCCACCGGCGTCCGCCAGATCTTCACCGGCGTGCCCAGCGCCTCCAGCGCTCCCATCACCTTCCCGTAGAACACGGCCACCGTCATCGGCTCCAGCACGATCCTCGCCCGCCGGCCCTCGCTCGTCATCAGCAGCAGCTCATGCGCCAGGAAGTCGAAGTCGATCTGCAGAAACCGCACACCGTGCGGCATCGGTCCGGTCGTCAGCCCTCGCGCCGTCGGATACAGGGTCACATTCCACGTGTGGTTCAGCGGCGGCGTCAGCGCCAGCCGAACCTTCCCGACCACCTGCGCCCACAGCTGCAGGGTCACACAACTGTCGCTCCACGCCGCTTGCGGCAAAGCCGGCCACACCTCGTCCCCCACCGGCACTCGTCCTCCGCTCATCTCCATGGGGCTCCTCCTTCCGCCGTCCGCGGATCCCCTCGTCGGCCGCGCACACGCACATGCGCACGCAGTCTATCCGCACCGATAGACATCGCGCCTGACGATCAATTTGGTCGCCGGAAGATGTGGTTTTCATCCGTGTGCAATGCAATGCACAGGATGGAAACTAATTGCCACCATAAAATCCCCGAACACCGTATCATTGCCCATAAGTGGGACAGACAACCCTCCCTGCGAGGTGTTTCAGCGTGAAAAACATTGGCCCCCCGATTGCTACTCCTCCCTGTATAGAGTCACCCGTTCAGCCGATCCAGGAGGAAACAAAAGTCATGGCAGCCACACCTACCTTCACATGCGTTTGCGGTGTACAGAAGAAGACCAGCAATCACTGGATTCTGGCCATCTGCTCGTCCCACGATGTGAGGTTCCTGCCATGGGACTGGAACCTCGCGCTGGATGAAAACGTCATCGTCCTCTGCGGCGAAGGTTGCGCCGCCGCCCTGCTCAGCCGCTCCCTCGGCGACTGGAAGAAGGCGGAGTTCGCCCCCCTTCCTCCGCCTCGGACGGCCTTTCGGGCCAGCCACGTCCCCGCCGGTTCGCTTCCCGGAGGAGCTTAGATCGCCACCCGACCATGTTCCCGGTCAGCATCGGACGGGGCGGCCACCGGGCTTCCATTTGACCCTCACGTCTTGACGCGCCTGTTATCCTTTGCCTAGAAGATATTCTCCGGGTCCGGCCCTCCAGAGCCGGGCCCGTGTGCTTAACGCGTTACCCTAAGTCCGGACTTATGTCTTTTCGTTCGAAGACTTTGCACACTTTAGGTAGGGGGGAGGGGTCTAACCCGTGATGATCCTGCCCCGTCCCCTTCCCGCCTCCGCTTCCCCCCGCTGCGCCCCTCTCCGTTCCTCTCTTCGCCTGTTTATTTTCACCCTCCTCACCGGCGCGGCCGCCGCGCAGCTCCTCCCCGCGGGCACCCGCAGCGCCGACGCTCCCTCTCCGCAGGACACGGTCAACGCCCAGCTCCGCGCCGCCGAGACCGCCCTCGAGAACGCCGACTTCCCCGCCGCGATCGCCGCCCTCACGCCGCTCGCCGCCGCCCAGCCCCGCAACCCGCACATCCTCTACGACCTCGGCTTCGCCCAGGAACACGCCGGCGATGATACCGCCGCCGCCGCGGCCTACACCCAGGCCATCGCCGCCGACAGCTCCATCCCTGAGCCTCGGATCGCCCTCGGCCTGCTCGATGCCCGCCACGGCCGTAGCGACGCCGCGCACCGCCAGCTGGAGGCCGCCAGCACCCTCCCCAGCGCCTCCCCCGAGCTCCGCGCCCGCGCCCTCCGTGCCCTGGCCACCCTCGACGAAAACGCTCACCCCGCCGCCGCCCGCGACGAGCTCCTCTCCGCCCTCAAGCTCTCCCCCGAGACCCCCGCCGACATCCTCCTCAGCGCCCGCCTCGCCGAACACGCCGGCGACATGGCCGATGCCGAAGCCGCCTTCCGCCGCCTGCTCGTCCTCTCCCCCACCGACCCCGAAGCCACCGCCGGCCTCGCCCACACCCTCTCCGCCCAGGGCAAGTCCGCCGAGGCCGAAGCCACCCTGGATGCCGCCCTCAAATCCACCCCCACCGACCCCCGCCTGGTCGCCCAGCTGGCCGCCGTCTACGGCGCCGAAGGCAAACCCCAGCAGGCTATCCCCCTCATCGAGGCCCTCCGCTCCTCCACCCCCGCCGCCGCCGCCGACCCCTCCATGAGCCGCCTGCTCGCTCACCTCTACCTCCTCAGCGGCGACGCCTCCCAAGCCGAGGCCCTCTACCGCGATCTCCTCGCCAAAACCCCCACCGACCCTACCCTCCTCGACGACCTCGCCAGCACCCTCGTTCAAGAACAGAAATTCCCGGAGGCCCAGGCGCTCCTCTCCCGGGCGGTCAGCATGCGCTCGGCCTTCCCCTCCGACGCCGCCTGGGCCGATGCCGCCGGCCACCTCGCCTTCGCCGCCTCACGCAACGGTGCCCCACAAGTGGCATTGCAGGCCCTCAGCGCACGGGCTACTGTTCTGCCCAACTCGCCGGTCACCTTGTTCCTGGAAGCCACAGCGCACGACACGCTCCACCAGTTCAAAGAGGCCGAGCGGGCGTACCACGCCTTTCTTGCCGCAGCGGGCGGCAAGTATCCTGATCAGGAGTTCCAGGCACGTCACCGCTTGACGGCGCTGGAGCATCAGAGGTAAGTTGAACGACCGCATCCATAAGGGGGTGCGTTATGGTCACTCGTTGTGGGTCCAACGCTCATGTGTCCAGGGGGACATCCACCCTCCTCCTCTGCTGCACCCTGCTTCTTTGCTGCCCCGCGATAGCGCGCGCCTCCAGCCCCGCGGAGTCTCCGCTCGACGCCGTTGCTCTGGCTCAGATGGAGCAGCGCGCCGAAACAGCCGGTCCCCGCGACCAGTGCTACATGTTCGCCGAGGTCCTCCACGGCCTCACCGAACTTGCCGGCCGTCAGATCGCCGCCGGAGACGAGCAGGAGGCCAGCACGACGTTGCAGCGTATCGATGACGTCGCCGCCAAGGTTCAGAAGGCCTCAGCCTCCAATGCCAAGCGTCTGAAGAATGCTGAGCTTCTGCTGGAGCACACCAACCGCCGGTTGAGCGACATGGCGCACGTTGCCTCCGCCGCTGAGCGCAGTGCCCTGCAGTCCACCCTGCGGCACCTCGACAACGTGCACACCGCCATTCTCGCCATGGTCTTCTCCCGATGATCCCGTGGTTCCGCACTCGACGGCTCGCGATAGCCGCCGCTATCCTGCTTGCCCTCTCGACGGCCTCCCGCCTTCGCGCTCAGGGCCGCGAGGATGTGCTCAGCGCCAAGGAGGTCGATGCCCTCCGTGACGCCGCCTACATCCCCATGGATCGCGTCCTCGCCTTCGAGAAGATCCTCAATTCCCGCGAGCACGACATCGAGCAGCTGCTCGCCCGGCCCCACCGCCCAGGCTTCGGGCAGGACATGCACGATCTTCTGGATCAGTTCGGCGCCATCGCCGACGAGTTCAATGACAACCTCGACGACTACAGCCACAAACATCGCGATATCCGTAAGGTGCTGCCCAAGCTGATCCAGTTCACCGAGCGCTGGTCCACCACACTGCGTGCTCCCACCGACGACGAGGCCTATAACATCGTGCGCCGCATCGCCCTGGATGCGGTCAAGGACATGCGTGAGATCGCCACGACCATGCAGACCGAACAGGCCGAGTACTTCAAGGCGCATCCGGACGCGGCCAGGATGGAGAAGCAGCGCGCCGACGAGAGCCACGCCCCCGTCCCGGATGAGACCCCCCGCTGACTCCCCCGCACAGCCGTCCATAGCCCCGTGGTAGCCTGACCCTAGCGTGCCCCACCCTGCTCTACCCCCAGCCCCCCCTGAACTGATTGCACTCTTCGAAGCCGAGTACCGCGCTCTCCGGCCGCGTGCCCCTATGCCTCCGCTTGAAGTGAAATTTCGCCGCTTCACGAGCCTCAACACCACCATTCGCCTGCGCGAAGGCAGGCTCGTGGTGCGCCTCTCGGACCTTCTCCAGCACGCCCCCGAGAGCATCCATCAGTCCATCGCGCACATCCTGCTGGCCAAGCTTTACCGCAAGCCCATCGCTCCGCTCTACTCCGATCGATACCGCCGCTACACCCAGTCCGAAGCCGTCTCCAGGCACGCGGAGCGCATCCGCCAGCAGCGCGGCCGCAAGCGCATCAGCTCCGCGCAAGGCCAGCACTACAACCTCGAAGAGGTCTTCGAGTCCGTCAACGCCCGCTTCTTTCACGGCCTGCTCGGCCGTCCCACCCTGACCTGGAGCGCGCATGCCGCCAAGCGCATGCTGGGTCATTACGACGCCGCCCACAACACCATTGTCGTCAGCCGCGTCTTCGACCGGCCCAACACCCCCCGCTTCGCCATCGAGTACCTGCTCTACCACGAGATGCTGCACCTCAAGCACCCCGTGCGCGTCCGCGCCGGCCGCCGCTGCGTGCACTCCCGCGAGTTCCAGGCGGAGGAACGCCTGTTCCCAGAGCTCGAGCAGGCCCGGGAATATCTCAAGCGTCTCTAGTCCGGTCGCAATGTCCGAAGCCTCAGCTTCGAGGATCAGCCGCCAGCGTGGGCACCCACTGCCATTGCGCACGCGTCGCCCACAGGAGCATCGCTCCACCCGCCACAACGCTCCCCAGCGCCGCCACCTGCGCGTTCGACATTCCCAGGTATAGCCTCGGGTTGATCCGTACAAACTCCACCAGAAACCGCCCCATCCCCGAGAGCACCAGGTACATCCCTGTCAGCCACCCAATCGGCTTGTGTTTCTCCCCCAGCTTCCAGAGCACCCAGAACACCAGCAGCCCGAAGAGCAGCTCGTACACCGGCGTCGGCTGCACCAGGGCGCTCGGCGGATTGGGCGGCACCAGGGCGTCTTTGGCCATGTGCACGCCCCACGGCAACGTCGTGTTGATCCCGTAATCTCCGTCGCCCGAGGTCAGGCACCCGATCCGTCCCACCCCATAGCCCAGCGCCGCTGCCGGTGCCGCCAGGTCGAGCATCCGCAGCGCTCCCACCCGCTCGCCCTGCGTTCCCGCCAGCGCTCCCCTGAAGCGCGCCATCCGTCCCTGCCAGGCCAGCGTGAGAATCCCGGCCAGCAGGCCTCCGAACCACGCGAAACCCACCTGGAACCAGCGCAGGAATCCCATCAGCACTGCTCCTGGATGTCCGGCTCCGGGCAGCAGGATCTGCCGCCACGCCAACGCCAGCTCATGCACGTCCTGCAGCTCATGCCACGCCTTGGCGCCGACGATCCCCGCCACCACCGACAGAGCGACGATATTCAACGCATCCGCATCCACACCGTGGCGAACGAAGTTTCGATGCAGCACAACCGTCGCGCACACCGCTGCCAGCCAGAGCAGCAGCCCAAAGGTACCGATGTGCAGGGAGCCAACGTTCAGGTACGGATACATGCAGGTTCAGTATAGTCAGCGCCTCTCGCCTGCCTTCCTGCCCCGCTACGCCGGTCACAAAACAACCAGGATTTCCACCTGGACCTGCAGCGTGCCGCGGCTTTCCGCTACCCTGATTGCCATGCCCTCAAGTGTTCCCGCGTACGTTCCCCCTGACATCATGGAGATCCTTTTCTCCCGCGACCAGATTGCCGACCGCGTCCGCGCCATCGGCCAGCAGATCTCGGCCGACTACGCTGGAGAGTCCATCGTTCTCATCGGCGTGCTCAAGGGAGCCGCCATCTTCCTCTCCGACCTCGCCCGTTCCATCACCGTCGACAACACCTTCGACTTCGTCGCCGTCTCCAGCTACGGCCGCGCCCGTGTCTCCTCCGGTCAGGTCAAACTGATCAAGGACATCGACAATCCCATTGAGGGCAAGCACGTCATCCTCGTCGAAGACATCCTCGACACCGGCCTCACGCTCAGCTACCTGCGCCAGCTCATGCTCCAGCACAAGCCCGCCTCCCTGAAGATCGCAACCTGCCTGGACAAGCCCGAGCGTCGCCTCGTCCCCATCGAAGCCGACTACGTGGGCTTCAAGATCCCCAACCGCTTCGTGATCGGCTATGGCATGGACTTCGCCGAGCGTTACCGCGGTGTCGAGGACATCCGCATCTTCCCCGACAACCCGCACGGCCATTAGATTTCGGTTTTTTCCTCTTCCGGTCCAACGCCCGCGGCCCCATATCGCTCTTAGATAGAGCGGCCCTGCGTCCGCATAAAGAGGACATCATGCATCTGATCGGTACCCTGATCATCGGTTTAGTCATCGGCGCGCTCGCCAAACTCATCATGCCCGGCAAAGATCCCGGGGGCATTATCGTCACCATCATCATCGGCATTATCGGCTCCTTTATCGGAGCCTTTCTGGGCCGTGCGATGGGTCTCTATCAGCCCGGTCAGCCCGCCGGTTTCATCATGTCCCTGGTCGGCGCGCTGATTCTCCTGGGCATCTATCGGCTCATCGTCGGCCGAACCCGAACCGTCTGACCCCCGGCCCTCTCATCCCACGCACAGCCCCGGTGAAAGGGGGCTGTGCATTGCTTTGCGCTCTGCCCGTCCTGCACCGGCCCCGCAAGCGTCTCAACGGGACGCTGCTTTCACCGGGCCGCATGTTTCAGCCTTCCTGTGCACAACCCGCAACACCTTGAGCTTCGCGATCTCTTCGCCTTCATCTAATCCCGGAGAATCTCCTTACGGGAGAATCTCCTCAGAGGATCGCGATGATGACCACCCAGCAAAAGCTCGAAATCCTCGCTGACGCAGCCAAATACGACGCCTCCTGCGCATCCTCCGGCGCAAAGCGCGCTGGGAACGGCAAGGGTATCGGCCACTCCGATGGCTCCGGCATCTGCCACAGCTACACGCCCGACGGCCGCTGCGTCTCCCTGCTCAAGATTCTTCTCACCAACTTCTGCACCTACGACTGTGTCTTCTGCGTGAATCGTGTCTCCTCGGACGTCCCCCGCGCCCGCTTCTCCCCA
>DATLMQ010000061.1:0-13000 GCA_035537215.1 Acidobacteriaceae bacterium | reverse complement strand
GCGACCTGCGCATCGGCGACGTCGACGGCGAGGTTGGCGATCATCGCGCCTTGGCGTGCGCTGCGCGCGCCGACGATGCAGCCGGTGAGGCCCGGCGTGTGGAGCAGCACGCCGATCGCCAGCTGCCCCGTGCTCAGGCCGCTCTCCGCGGCCAGGTCGTGCAGCGCGGCGACGGCGTCCAGGTGGCGCTCGAAGCGCGCCCCCTGGTAGTCCTTGTGCGCGCCGCGGGCGTCGCCCTCAGGGAAGGTCTTGCCCTTCTTCCACGTGCCGAAGAGCAGCCCGCGGAAGAGCGGCGAGTAGGCGACGACGCCGAGGTTCGTCTTGGCGGCGTAGGGCAGGACGTCCGCGGCGACGGCCGGCCGCAGGATGCTGTACGGCGACTGCACCGCGTGCAGCGGCACGCCGGTGGCGCGCCACTCCTCGAGCTGGGCGACGGAGTAGTTCGACGCGCCGATCGCGCGGATCTTGCCGGCCTGCAGCAGCTCGGCGCAGGCGGCTGCCGTCTCGGCGATCGGTTGCGGGGCCGGCCAGTGCAGCTGGTAGAGATCGATCGCGTCGACGCCGAGGCGGCGCAGGCTGGCGTCGCACTCGCGCCGGACGTCGGCGCGCGATGCCGACCGCGCGGGCGGGGCGGCGCTGTCGTCGCCGAGGCCGAACTTCGTGAACACGAGGGGCCGGCGCCCGGCGGGCAGCTCGCGCACGGCGCGGCCGACGATCGCCTCGGAGTGGCCGGAGCCGTAGATCGGCGCCGTGTCGATCCAGGTGACGCCGTGATCGACCGCGGCGTGGATCGCCTGGACGCTGGCGTCGTCGTCCTGTCCGCCCCACATCCAGCCGCCGGTGGCCCACGTCCCGATCCCGATCGTCGAAATCTCGAACCCTGAAGAACCGAGAGCCCGTCGCTGCATACGTGAATTGTAACCGTGCTCGGAGCGTGCTCCGAGCAACTCGCGGAAACTGCGTACCCGGGATAGGATCGGACGGTTATGCTTCGAGCCGGAATCGTCGGGTTGCCCAACGTCGGTAAGTCCACGCTCTTCAACGCCGTCACGCGCACGCGCAAGGCCGAGTCCGCGAATTACCCCTTCTGCACCATCGACCCCAACGTCGGCATCGTCCCCGTGCCCGACACACGCATGGACCGCATCGTCACCATGGTCAAGCCGCACTCGGTCGTCCCCACCACCATGGAGTTCGTCGACATCGCCGGCATCGTCGAAGGCGCCTCCAAGGGCGAAGGCCTCGGCAACCAGTTCCTCTCCCACATCCGCCAGACCGACGCTATCCTCCACGTCGTCCGCTGCTTCGCCGACCCCGAAGTCGTCCACGTCGCCGGCAAGGTCAACCCCCTGCACGACATGGACATCATCAACACCGAGCTCCTGCTCGCCGACCTCGACACCGTCGAGAAGCGCCTCTCCAAGGCCGAAAAAGCCGCCAAGGGCGCCGGCGCCACCCCCGCCGCCAAGACCGAGCTGTCGGCGGTCCAGAAGCTCCAGGCCACCCTCGGCGCCGGCAGGCCCGCCCGTACCGCCGACCTCACCGACGACGAAAAGATCGCCGCCCGCGAGCTCTTCCTCATCACCATGAAGCCCCAGCTCTACGTCGCCAACGTCGACGAGTCCGGCATCGCCTCCGGCAACGACTTCACCGCGCAGGTCGAAAAGCGCGCCGCCGAAGAAGGCAGCGAAGTCGTCCGCATCTGCGGCGCCATGGAAGCCGAAATCTCCCAGCTCGAACCCGCCGAGCGCACCGACTTCCTCAAGGACATGGGCCTCGAAGAGCCCGGCCTCAACCGCCTCATCCACGCCGCCTACCGCCTCCTCGGCCTCATCACCTACTTCACCTCCGGCGTCCAGGAGGTCCGCGCCTGGACCATCCGCCGCGGCTCCAAGGCCCCCGGCGCCGCCGGCGTCATCCACTCCGACTTCGAGCGTGGCTTCATCCGCGCCGAAGCCTACAACTGCGAAGACCTCTTCCGCCTCGGCAGCGAACAGGCCGTCAAGGAAGCCGGCCTCCTCCGCTCCGAAGGCAAGGAGTACGTCGTCAAGGACGGCGACATCCTCTTCTTCAAGTTCAACGTCTAGGCCCCAAGCCCAGCCTCACGGTCCAGGCCTCAAGCTCACGGTCCAGGCCTCAAGCTCAACGTCCGACCCGGAGCCTCGGCCTCCCACCATCACAGCCTCCCCCACAACCGTCATCTCGACCGGAGGCGTGCAGCGCCGCAGCGGAGAGATCCCGCATTTCGGTCCACCATCAACTCCCACGCAGGCACCCATACCCCCACCGACCCCTTGACACCCCCGATACAATAAACCCAGAGCACCACCCCCAGCCCGGCCTCGCGCCGGGCCTTCCTTTGCGCACTCCATGTACCCCTCCGGTACACCTAAGTCCGGACCTAAAGTCTCTTCTTCGAAGACTTTGCGCAAAAAAGTACGGGGGAGGGGGGGGGTACCTTCGCGCACCCGCCCAAGTGCCGCGGCAGGTTCACCCTCTCCCTCCACAACCCGCCCCGGCCGCACACTGAAAAAGACATGGCCCGGAAAAAACTTCGCGTAGGCATTCTCTTCGGCGGCCGCAGCGGCGAGCACGAGATCTCGCTCCGCTCCGCCCGCTCCATCCTCAAAGCCATCGACCGCAAGAAGTACGACGTCGTCGAGCTCGGCATCACCAAGCAGGGCCGCTGGCTCCAGAGCACCGAGGCCCAGAAGCTCCTCGGCGAAGCCTCGTCCTCCGCCGCACCGTCGGCCGAAACCGGCCTCACCCTCGCCGCCGCGGCCGCCGAGCCCGGCGCCAGCACCGGCCTCGACGTCGTCTTCCCCGTCCTTCACGGCACCTTCGGCGAAGACGGCACAATCCAGGGCCTCTTCGAGCTGGCCGACATCGCCTACGTCGGCTCCGGCGTCCTCGGCTCCTCCGCCGGCATGGACAAGGACGCCATGAAGCGCCTCTTCCTCGCCGCCGGCCTCCCCCTCACCCCCCACGTCACCCTCCTCCGCTCCGAGTGGCGCACCGACCCCAAACGCTCCACGAAGCAGATCGAAAAAGCCCTCACGTATCCCCTCTTCGTCAAGCCCGCGAACCTCGGCAGCTCCGTCGGCATCAGCAAGGTCAAGACCCGCGCCGACCTCGCTCCCGCCATGGACCTCGCCGCGAGCTTCGACCGCAAGATCGTCATCGAGCAGGGCGTCGGCGGCCCCGGCGTCAAGCCCCGCGAGCTCGAAGTCGCCGTCCTCGGCAACGACCTCCCGGAAGCCTCGGTCGTCGGCGAGATCGTTCCCGCCAAGGAGTTCTACGACTACGAAGCCAAGTACGAGCTCGCCGGCCCCGACGAAAGCGTCAGCATCATCCCCGCCAAACTCACCAGGGCCGAGGAGAAGAAGATCCGCTCCATGGCCATCGAGGCCTTCCGCGCCTGCGACTGAGCCGGCCTCGCCCGCGTCGACTTCCTCATGGCCCCAGCCTCCAAAGGCAAGCCCTCCGAGATCGTCCTCAACGAGATCAACACCATGCCCGGCTTCACCTCCATCAGCATGTACCCCAAGCTCTGGGAGGCGACCGGCGTGAAGTACCCCAGGCTCATCGACCGCCTCATCGAGCTCGCCCTCGAGCGCCACCGGGAGAAGCTGGAGACCCACTTCACCCGCGACTAGCCAGAGCGGCGACGCACCGGAGCCCCGAGCCTTGGGTCCCCGAAGATCCCGCGCGACCTGAAGGAGGCTTTCGCCCCCGACCGTCCGCGACCCCTCAACCCCGTCCGCTACCATGGAGTCCCATGAGCACGTCCACACAAGCCGCGGCCCTCACGCTCGCCGACATCCATGCCGCGCGCCAGCGCCTGAACGGCTCCATCTACAAAACCCCCTGCGCCCGTTCCGAGACCCTCTCCCGCCTCACCGGCCAGAACATCTTCCTCAAGCTCGAAAACCTGCAGATGACCGGCAGCTTCAAGGAGCGCGGCGCTCTCAACAAGATCGCCACCCTCACGCCCGAGCAGGCGGCCCGCGGCGTCGTCGCCGCCAGCGCCGGCAATCATGCGCAAGGCGTCGCCCACCACGCCACACAGCGCGGCATCCGCTCCGTCATCGTCATGCCCCTCACCACACCGCTCGTGAAGGTCCAGGCCACCCGCGGCTTCGGCGCGGAGGTCGTACTTCACGGCGCCAACTACGACGAGGCCTGCGAGGAAGCCACCCGCCTCTGTGAAGCCCAGGGCATGACCTTCATCCACCCCTTCGACGATCCGCTCGTCATGGCAGGGCAGGGAACCATCGGCCTCGAGCTCCTCGAGCAGGTCGATGACCTCGAAGCGGTCGTCGTCCCCATCGGCGGCGGCGGCCTCATCGGCGGCATCGCCTGCGCTATCAAGGAATCGGCAGCTCTCCGCCGACAGGCGTCCCGGTCAGATATCCGTGTCATCGGCGTCCAGACCTCACGCCTCCCCTCCATGAAGGAGGCCGTCCGCGAGCACCACCCCATCACCCTCGATCCGGCCACCACCATCGCCGACGGCATCGCCGTCCGTCGCGCCGGCGAGGTCACGTATCCCGTCGTCGCCCGCTACGTCGACGAGATCGTCACCGTCGATGAAGACGAGATCGCCTCCGCGATCCTCACCCTGTTGGAGCGCGAGAAGACCCTCGCCGAAGGCGCCGGAGCCACCGCCCTCGCCGCCATGCTGCAGCGCCGCACCTCGCTTCCGCCCGGCGCTCGCACCGCCGTCCTCGTCTGTGGTGGCAACATCGACGTCACCCTGCTCAGCCGCATCATCGAGCGCGGCCTCGTCCAGGACGGCCGTCTCATCCGCCTGCGCATCCACCTGCTCGATCGCCCCGGCGCCCTCACGGAGCTCACCGAGATCATCGCCCGCCACCGCGCCAACATCGTCGACACGCTCTACAACCGTGCCTACTACGGTGTAAACCTCGGCGACACCACCATCGACATCACCATGGAAACCCGCGGCCGCGAGCAGGTCGAAGAGCTCCTCGGCGCCCTCACCTCCGCCGGCTACAGGCACAGCCGCGTCCTGTAAGCTCGCCCGTCCGCTCCGCCAGCTACTTCCTTTTCGGGTTGGTCACCAGCGTCATCGCCAGCTCGTGCCGGTCGCGCAGCACCGTCAGACTCAGCGGCTTGTCCTTGCCCGCCCGCAGCCACTTGTTCCAGTCCGAAGGCGAGTGCAGCGCCTTCCCATTGCACTGCAGGATCACATCCGCGGCATGCAGCCCAGCCAGCGCCGCCGGTCCTCCCGCCTGCACCGCCTGCACCAGCAACCCCACGCCCTTCGGCGCACCGAAGAAGTTGGCCAGCTGTGGCTGCATCGGTTCCACCACCAGCCCCGCCGGTGGTCCGCCATGCAGCATCGACCCGATAAAGCCCTGCCCACGCGCGGGCGTCTGGATCGTATAGCTCTCGATCACCCCGGCCACCATCGTATTGTCCGGCGGCGCATTGTCCGGCTGATTCACCTTGGCCCACGCCTTTCGCTCCACCGCTTCGCGATCTTCCAGCGTCGTCTGCAGCGTAATCGGCACACCTTCCCGAAACACCGAAAGTGTGACCGACACCCCCGCTCCGGCCTCGCGAATCATCCTCCGCAGCCCATCCCCGCTGGGCACGATACGTCCGTTCAGCCCCGTGATGATGTCGTGCGGCCGCAGCCCCGACTGCCCCGCCGGCCCGTCATGGTCCACCATCACCACCTCCACGCCGCGCGGCCCCTTCAGGTGCAGCGAAGCCGCCTGCACGTCCGTCAGGTCATGGAATTCGATCCCAAGATATCCGGGAGCCCGTTGCGTACTGTGGCCGTTCCCCGCACCCGGCACGCGTCGCGCCGCCGCCGCGCCTAGCCCCGGCATCAGCACCGCCAGCAGCCCCCACACCATCGCCGCCAGTCCCATCCCACGCATCGCGTCCTCGACACGCCGGAAAGTCTCTACCGCGACCGCTCCACACCATTCGGGTTGTCGCCCTGCGTCGCCCCGCATGGCCATCTACTGGATATCGGCCGTGCCCTGCAGCGCATGGAACGACGCATTGCGGATCGCCGCACTGCTGTCCTGCGTCGACACTGAGCGCAGCACATGCCGCACGCTGGAGTCCGCCTGCACCGGCGCCAGCAGCGCAATCGCCTGGCTTCGGACCTCCGGGCTGCCATCATGCATCAGCACATCCAGCACCGCATCGCGCACATGCTCGTCCTGCGCCACATACGGCTGCAGCCCCGAAAGCGCCTTCACGCGCACCTCCGGATTCTTGTCAAAGTGCAGGCTGGCCAGCAGCGCTCCGCGGAAGTCGTCGGTCCCAGTCGTCTGGTCCCCACTGCATCCGTGGCCCGCCCGGCACTCGCTCGCCAGCAGCGCCACCGAGTCCGCGTGCACGTCGTTGTTCGACCCCAGCTTCGTGCCCAGCATCAACAGCTGCCGAATCTCCGGATCGTCCAGCGACCCCTGCACCGTCTCCGGCACCAGCCGGTTGTACTTCACCTGGATCAGCTCCGAGTTCGGCGTCTGCGAGATCCCCGCCACGCTGGCAATCGAGCTCTGCACGCCGCTCGACAGGATCACCGGCCGGGGCAGCTGCGGGGCATGCCGCGCCTGGTACCGCGCAATCGTGTCTCCGCTCAGAAATCCCACACCCACCAGCAGCACCGTCAGCGCCGGCGCTCCCTGCACATATCCCAGCCACCGAAACGTATTTGCCCAGAACTGCTGCAGCAGCGACCGCGGAGGCATCGCATCCAGTGCCTCATCCAGCCGCATCCGCGAGGCCGCCAGCAGATTCGGAGAGGGCTCTACCACCGGCACCCGCGCGAGCTCTTCGCTCAGCGCCAGCATCGCGTCCCACTCCTTCCGGCACGCCTCGCACCCGCTCAGGTGATAGTCCAGCGGGAATTGCTGCTCATCCGGAAGCTCGCCATACTGCGCGAGGACGATATTCTCTTGGGCGTTCTCACAGTTCATAGTGCGTACCCCGATCTGACCTCTACCAACGTGTACTGCCCTGCCGTCCGCGGATCTCTAACCATCCTGTCCGCTCACCGGTCTGTTTTTCTTACCTGGATTACCTGGGTCCCGCCGTACTTAGTCCGTTCGATGCTGGCCAAGCCGTCGGCCCTCACCGCTCGCTAGCGAACATCCGCCAGCCGTGCCCGCAGCTTCCGCGTCGCGCGGAACAGCGTATTCTTTGCCGTCTCCTCCGTCGTCGATAACATCTCGCCGATGGTCCGAAGCTTCAATCCCTGGTAGTGCTTCAGCTCAAACACCGTGCGTTCCCTCGGTGTCAGTGAATCCAGCGCGCTCTGGATCGCGGCGTTCATGGTCTTGCGGTCCAGCTCCCGAGCCGGGTTCGCCGTCGCCCGCTCGTCCTGGAGATTGGCCATCAGGTCCATCTCCTCGCCGCCCGCGTCCGTTACCGTCGCCGGATCTTCCTTCCGGCTCTTGCGGCGGCGCAGCTGGTCCAGGCACAGGTTCGTCACAATCCGGTACAGCCACGTGTAGAACGAGCACTCAAAGCGGAAGTTCGAAAGGTGCCGGTACGCCTTGATAAAGGCGTCCTGGTGCACATCCTGCGCATCCTGCTCGTTCCCCAGCATGTGCAGCGCCAGGCGCAGCACACTTCGGTCATACCGGCGCACAAGGGCGTCGAACGCCGTGCGATCACCCTGCTGGGCTGCTCGGATCAGTTCGTCGTCTTCTTCACGCTGTTGCTGCCTCGCCTGCAGCTGTTCCGCTGTCAGTTTGGCCCGCGTGCCGGGTTGGGCAGCCACCTTGGGCATGGCTGCTGTCGATTCTACGTTGCCGGCCCTCGTATCCTGCAGCCCAAGGGTCAAAAGACCGGAACGCCGGCGGCCCTCGCCGCCCAGTGCGATCACATCGGTGATACTCATGCTGCGCTGACTCCGGAGTCAGGAACGACTACTTCTATGTAGACGAAACTCCTATCCGGGACGTGAGCGAACGGAAATACAAATCCTTCCGCCCTCCCCACGGCCGTCTTTCTGTTCAATCCAAGCGTCTTACCCGCTTAAGGCCTGCCTGGCCTGCAAGAGAGCCCCTGCATGCCCCCTCCGCTCCACCCCAAGGACTCGCAGCTCAACCGCCGTCAGTTTCTGCGCCAGACCTTCGCGTTTTCGGCCCTCGCCGCCGCCGCTCCCCAGCTGGCCCTCGCCCAGGCAGCTCCCGGCGGCCCTCGTCCGGCCCCCGCACCCGACCCCGGCAGCCCCCACATCTTCATGATCGGCGACTGGGGCACCGACAAGTACGAAGACCAGCAGGTCGCCGTCGCCACCGCCATGAAGGACTGGGTCGACAAGCGCAACATCCACCCCGGCGCTCTCTGGCTGCTCGGCGACAACTGGTACGGCAACATGGGCACCGGCTTCGACTCCCCCCGCTGGCAGCGCCAGTACGAGCAGATGTATCCCCGCTCCCACTTTCCCGGCCCCACCTACGCCGTTCTCGGCAACCACGACTACGAGTTCAAGGTCTCCAGCAAGGTCGACCTCCAGCTCGGCTACGCCGCCCACACTCCGGGCACCCGCTGGTCCATGCCCAACCGCTGGTACACCTTCAAATACCCGGAAAAGGACCCGGTCGTCACCTTCATCTGTCTGGACACCAACCTCCCCGGCTCCAAGAGCGACTTCTTCCCCTGGAGCTTCACCATGAAGAAGGACCAGCGCGACGAGCAGGACACCTGGTTCCGGGCCGAGCTGGCCAAGCCCCGCTCCACACCCTTCGTGGCCGTGGTCGCCCACCACCCCCTCTATACCAACGGCATCCACAAGGACAACCACCTGCTCATCAAGGACTGGGACGCCCTCATCCGCCAGTACAAGGTCGACTTCTGGATCAGCGGTCACGACCACGACCTCCAGCACCTCGAATTCGCCGGCCACCCCACCAGCTTCTTCATCTCCGGCGGCGGCGGTGCCGAGCTCGTGGACTGGACCACACCTCCCGAAAAACGTGGCCCCTACGGCGGCAAGGTGCTCGGATTCAGCGACATGGAGTTCAACAAAGAAGCCATCATCCTCCGCCACATAGACCCCCGCGGGCAGATCCTCCACAGCTTCCGCAAATCCCCCGACGGCAAAATCGAGATCTTCCTCCCCTCCGCCTAGGGACAAAAACTCGAAGCTGGAAACTCGGAACTCGGAACTGGAAAGCAAACCCGTGGCCGCCACCCGATGCAGGCACAGAGCCCCGCTCCCGACGCAAGTAAACTGATCCTCATGCCGTCGCTGTTCCCCGACCCCTCCTCCCCTTCAGAGCCCTGGATCGTAGCCCACTGCGACGGCGGTGCCCGCGGCAATCCCGGTCCGGCCGGCTACGGCGCGATCGTCCAGACCGAAACCGGTGAAAAACTCGCCGAGCTCAGCGAGTTCATCGGTAATCGCACCAACAACGTCGCCGAATACTCCGGCCTGCTTGGCGTCCTGGCCTGGACCCTCGAGCACGGACACGGCCGCCTCCGGGTCATCTCCGACTCCGAGCTGATGGTCAAGCAGATCCAGGGCCGCTACAAGGTCAACTCCCCCGACCTGAAGCCCCTCTGGGCCGAGGCCCGTAGCCGGATCGCCAGGCTCGACGGCTTCCAGATCACCCACGCCCTTCGCAACAAGAACAAGGAAGCCGACCGCCTCGCCAACCTGGCCATGGACCGCGGCATGGGCCGTGCTCCCTCCGCCTCCTCACCCTCCGTGTCCCCGTCCCCCTCGCCAGCCCGGCAGCCAGCCCGGCCGCCAGCCCCAGCCCAGCCCTCCACCCCCTCGCCGGCCCGGCCTGCCGCCACCCCCCCCTCCGTGCCCGTACCCTCCGTGCCCGTACCCTCCGCGCCCCCACCCTCGATGCTCCGCGGCTTCACCCGCGACGGCGTAGTCCATCTGCTCGGCGGAGCGAAATTACCCGACGGCATCTTCGTGAAAGTGGTGCCTGAATGACGCTGAAATGCGCTTAAATGGCATTAAAAGCACCTAAAACAGCATAAAAAAGTGCTGTTTCCGCGGCCGCCAGGACACAAACCATCGCCCCTAATCTGCATCTAAGTGGCCTAGTATGTTTGATATGGCGCGCCAATGGACCTCCCGCTGGGCTTTTGTGGCCGTTCTCCTCTGCGGAACCTCCGCCGCCCTCTGCCAAGCTCCTGATTCCGGGGCACTTGACACCGTCCGCGCAGCCGTCGCCGCCGAACTCCAGGCCAGCCGCACCGACAAAAGCAACTGGATCTACAACGAACACAACACCACCCCCGACAAGAACGCCGTCTACAAAACTGTCGAAACCCCTCAGGGTTCGCTGAAACGCCTCGTCGACCTGAACGGCCACAAGCTCAGCGGCGACGCGCAACAGCGGGAGACCGACCGCATCCTCGCCTACGTCCACGACACCGCGGCGCAAGCCCGCGAGCGCAAGGCCGCCGCGCATGACGACGCCCAGGCCACGGAGATGCTGAAGATGTTGCCCGAGGCCTTCATCTGGACCCGGGTCTCCCAGAACACCGAAGCAGAGACCCTGAACTATCGTCCCAACCCGGCGTTTCAGCCGCCGGATATGCAGTCTCGCGTCATGAGCACCATGTCCGGCGAGATGGTGATCGACCGTGGCGGACACCGCATCCGTACCCTCAAGGGCGCCCTCACCGGAGATGTGCGCATCGGCTTCGGCATTCTGGGCAAGCTCGACCGAGGTGGCACCTTTCAGGTCGAGCGCCGCGAGCTTGCGCCGGGCATCTGGCAGATCACGGAAACCCGTGTCCATATCGGCGGTCACGCACTCCTGTTCCACACCATCGGCCAACAGGAAGACGACATCAAGACCGACTGGCAACCCTCAACCGCCAAAACCCTCGAAGAAGCGGCACACGTCCTCGGGGCTGAGCGATAGTCGTACACGCGGGGAAGACTTTCAGTTTGGGCTGGCTCTATTTCGCATCCCAAACCGCCCATGGCACTCTAATACTGAAGTGAACGAGCTCTGCTTCCATTCTGTTCGGCCGCGGGCCTGCCGCGTTCGCGTCACCGGCGCTCTGTCGGCCCTGGCGGCCGCGGCGCTGATGTCAGGCTCCGCCTTGTCGCAGCAAACCTCCGGGCTGCCGGCCGCGCCCAGCGCTCTCCTGGCTCAGCAGGACGAGAGTCTCGCCCGTCCAGCCGGTTCAGGCATGACCTTCAAGGCGCCCGCAACGCAGCCCGGCCCTGGCGGCGCGGTCATCGAAACCGCCGCAGATGCCCCCATTCGCCTTTCGCTCGATGACGCTATCTCCCTCGGCCTGGAGCGTAACCTCCGCCTGCGCTACGACCGTGCCAAGCAGAAGACCGTCCGGGGTGAGCAGCTGGGCGTCATCAACGCCTTGGTCCCCTCGCTTCGCGCTACGGCCTCCTCCAGTGCGCAGGAGATAAATCTCGCTGCAATGGGCTTCAAACCTGCGTCGCTCGGCCCCATCGCGGCACAGTTCGGGCTTAGCCCCAACGCCATTCCTTCGATCGTGAAGGTGAACGTCACGCAGGCGGTCATCAGCGCAAATCAGCAGCTCTTCAATCTGCCCGCCTTCGAGCTCTACAGGGGCGCCCAGCGTGAGGCCCAGGTCGTCGATCTCGATGTCCTGAACAGCCGCGGCGAACTCGTCCTCAGCGTCGGCACCGCTTATCTAAAGGTGCTCGCCGATCAATCCAACCTGGCTAACAACCAGGCCCAGGAGCGTGCGGCGAAGACTCTGCTCGATCAGACGGTGGCCCGCCGGGATGCCGGCGTCTCCACCAACCTTGACGCCCTCCGTGCACAGGTGGAACATCAGAGCCGGCAGCAGGACCGCATCGCCGCCGAGGCTCAGCTCGCCAAGGACACCATTCAGCTGAGCCGCATCATGGGACTGCCCGCCGGCCAGCCGTTAGAGCTGACCGATACCGCCCCCTTCACTGAATTGGCTGACCTGGATCTCGAGCGTGCCAAGGCCACTGCCTTCCTGCATCGCAAAGACTTCCTCAGCCTCCAGGGTCGGATAGATGTCGCCGGCCGCGAGTTGCGCGCCGTCCGCTACCAGCGACTTCCCACCGTCGCCTTCAATGGCTTCTACGGCGTTATCGGGGAGACGACCGGCCTCTACCATGGCGTTTTCACCGCGGCTGGCAGCGTGAAGTTCCCCATCTTCCGTGAAGGCCTGCAGCGCGGGCAGGAAGAGCAGGTCAGTGCGCAGCTGATCGCACTTCGTCAGCGGGAGAGCGATCTCCGCGTCGCCATCGACGCGCAGATTCGTGCCGCTATGCTGGATGTACAGGCGACGCAGCAGCTCGTGAAGGTGGCCCAGAGCAACGTGGAGCTCGCCCAGCAGGAGCTCTCTGATGAGCGTGATCGCTTTGCCGCCGGCGTGAACGACAACCTCGCCGTCGTAGATGCGCAGGCCACGGTGACGGGAGCCCAGGCGCAGCTCGTACGCGCCCTGTACCAGTACAACGTCGCCAAGCTGCTGCTCGCACGCAACACCGGCGTGGTGGAGACCCGCTACCGCACCTACCTGGGTAAGTAGGCGGCCCTCCCTTGCCTACACCTACCCGCCGCAAACGTGTCCTCGTAAGCTGGAGCGGAGGCAAAGACAGCGCCTGGGCGCTGCACCTTCTCCGGCAACGAGTCGACTGCGAGATCGCGGGCCTGCTCACCACAGTGAACCAGTACTTCGGCCGCGTCGCCATGCACGGCTTCCGTGAAGAGCTCCTGCACGCGCAGGCAGAGGCCGCGGGGCTTCCGCTCTGGTCCGTGCCCCTGCCGTGGCCTTGCTCCAACGAGGCCTATGAAGCCGCCATGGCTGCGGCCTGTTCCCGCGCAGTGACCGAGCGCATCGATGCCATCGCCTTTGGCGATCTCTTTTTGCAGGACGTTCGCGCCTATCGCGAGGCAAAGCTCGCCCCCACCGGCCTGGAGCCGCTCTTCCCGTGCTGGGGCCTTCCGACCGCCGGGCTCGCCCGCGACATGATCGCCGCCGGCCTCCGCGCACATCTCGTCTG
>DATLMQ010000060.1:0-4697 GCA_035537215.1 Acidobacteriaceae bacterium | reverse complement strand
GTACGACGACCAGCCATAGTTGGTATCCGAAGTGTGAGAATGCTCAGGACAGGCGAGCGCGAATCAGCTCGACGAAATCGATCGGGCGCTTTGCGACGCCCATTCCCGCTGCATTGAATGCATCGATCTTTTCCGCGGCGGTTCCGGCCGAGCCGGAGATGATTGCGCCGGCGTGGCCCATGCGGCGTCCCGGAGGTGCGGTCTGGCCGGCGATAAAGCCGACGACCGGCTTGCGAACGTGGGCCTTGATGAACTCGGCGGCCTGCTCCTCGTTGGTGCCTCCGATCTCGCCGATCATGATGATGGCTTCGGTGCCGGGATCGTCGTTGAGGAGACGCAGCGCGTCGATGTGGGTGGTGCCGACGATGGGGTCGCCGCCAATGCCGATCGCGGTCGACTGGCCGATGCCGCGGGTGGTGAGCTGGTAGACGGCTTCGTAGGTCAGGGTGCCGGAACGGGAGACGATACCGACGCTTCCCTCTTTGTGGATGCGTCCGGGCATGATGCCGATCTTGGCCTTGCCGGGCGAGATAACGCCGGGGCAGTTGGGGCCGATGAGCCGGGACTGAGAGCGTTTGACGACCTCCCAGACCTTGACCATATCGAGGACGGGAATGCCTTCGGTGATGCAGACGACCAGGGGGAGCTTGGCGTCGGCGGCTTCGAGGATGCCATCTGCCGCAGCAGGTGGCGGAACGAAGATCATGGTCGCGTTGGCGCCGGTCTCTTTGACGGCTTCTTCAACCGTGTTGAAGACGGGCCAGCCTTCGTGGGTCGTGCCGCCCTTGCCGGGTGTGACGCCGCCGACGACCTTGGTGCCGTATTCCGCGCAGCCCTTCGCGTGGAAGGTGCCTTCACGACCGGTGATTCCCTGCACGATCAGGCGCGTGTTGTTATCGACGAGAACGGCCATTTACTTGACTCCCTTTGCGGCAGCGACGACGAGGTCGGCAGCTTCCTTCATGGTGGCGCCGATCTGGAACTTCAGGCCGGACTCCGCGATGATCTTACGACCCTCTTCGACGTTGGTTCCTTCGAGACGAAGCACGATGGGAATCTTCACGTTCAGTTTCCTCGCGGCGGCCACGACGGCCTGAGCGAGCACATCCACGCGGAGGATGCCACCGAAGATGTTGATGAAGATCGCTTTCACGTTGGGATCGCTGAGCAGGATGCCGAAGGCATTCTCGATCTGCTCCTGGTTGGCCCCTCCGCCGACATCGAGGAAGTTCGCGGGCGAGCCGCCGGCGTACTGGATGATGTCCATGGTGGCCATGGCGAGACCGGCACCGTTGACCATGCAGGCGATGTTGCCGTCGAGCTTGATGTAATTCAGGGCGAACTTGGAGGCCTCGACTTCGAGCGGGTCTTCCTCGCTGAGATCGCGAAGCTCTTTGAGCTCCTTGTGGCGGAAGAGGGCGTTGTCGTCGAAGTTGATCTTGCAGTCGAGGGCGGCGAGCTTTCCGTCCTTTGTGGTGATGAACGGGTTAATCTCCATCAGCGAAGAGTCGGTCTCGATGAAAGCCTTGTAGAGGCCCATCATGAAGCGAACCGCTTCACCGATCTGGGCGGACTCGAGGTCGAGTTTGAAGGCGAGACGGCGGGCCTGATAGGGCTGGAACCCGATGGCGGGATCGATGTACTCCTTGTAGATCGCATCCGGGTTTTCATGCGCGACCTCCTCGATCTCCATGCCGCCAGCCTGGGAGGCCATGAAAACGACCTGCGAGCTGGAGCGGTCAAGCACGATGCCGAGGTACAGCTCGCGGGCGATGGCTGAGCCGGACTCGATCAGCAGACGCTGCACCTTCTGACCCTGAGGGCCGGTCTGGTGGGTGATGAGCTGCATGCCGAGGATCGCCTTGGAGTAGTCGATGGCCTCTTCCATGGAGCGGGCGAGCTTGACGCCGCCGCCTTTGCCGCGGCCACCGGCGTGGATCTGCGCCTTGACGACGACGACGGCATTGCCGGCAGAGAAGAGCTGCTTGGCAGCGGCATCCGCCTCTTCGATGGTGGTGGCCATCTCGCCTGCGGGGACGGTGACGCCGTACTTCCGCAGGATCTCCTTGGCCTGATACTCGTGGATCTTCATGCGCGCTCCAGTGGCAGCCGGAAGGGCTGCGGCGTGACGATGCCATGGTAGCGATGCGGAGAAACGACCGGCAAGCGAACCTCTTCGATTATCGGTCTCATCGGCCGATATCTGAAGGGTTCATGCCAGCGGCTCCCAGAGTTCGAGGCGATTGCCATCGCAATCCCGGATCCAGGCAAACCGCCCGTAGGCGTAATTCTCACGCTTCGGATCAATCCAGATGCCGGCGCGCTCAAGCTGGCTGAGCAGGGCGTCGAGATCGTCGACACGATAGTTGAGCATCACGGATTGCGAGCCTTCGCCGAAGTATGTGGTGGCTTCAGGGAAGACGGACCAGGCGGTCATACCGGTTCCCTGCGGCACTTCGTCGGACCAGAGGAAGGTGACGCCGAGGAAGTCGCTGAGGGTGATGCCGAGATGCTCGGCGTACCAGTTGGCCAGCCGTTTGGGGTCCTGCGACCGCAGAAACACGCCGCCGACGCCTGTCACTCGTGCCATGTTGTCCTCCTTGAGGGGGTGGACTACTGCTGAAGCTCGCGAATGAGCCGGTTGACGGCGCCGGAGTCGATGGCGGACGCCGCGGCCACAAGCCCATCGCGAAGGTTCGGGGCGAGGTCGGCGACGACCAGGACCGCGGCGGCGTTCAGGAGCACCATATCGCGCCTGGCGCCGGTCTCGCCGGCGAAAATGGCGCGGAGGATCGCAGCATTGCCGTGGGCGTCTCCGCCAGCGAGCGCCGAGAGCGGAGCTTGCGTGAGGCCGAGGTCGGCCGGCGAGAGGGTGCTTGGATGGACGGCACCGGAGCGGACTTCGGCGATGTTGCTGGGACCACTGAGAGCGAGCTCGTCGAGACCGACCTGGCCGGCGGCGCTGCTGGACTCTCCGTGGACGACCATGGCGTGGGTAGTGCCGAGAAGGGTCATTGCCTGCGCTATGGGCCTAACGAGGTGGGCGGCATAGACGCCCATGACCTGGCGGCGCGCGCCCGCGGGGTTGAGCAGCGGGCCGAGGACGTGGAGGACGGTGCGCACACCAAGGGCGCGGCGCACCGGCATAACGCCGCGCAACGCGGGGTGGTGCGCGGGCGCGAGGAGGAAGCAGAAGCGATGGGTGCGGAGAGCATCGGCAGCGGCTTCGGGGGAGAGATCGGTGGGAATTCCCAGAGCGTCGAGGACGTCAGCGGAGCCGCAGCGGGAGGTGATGGCGCGGTTTCCGTGCTTGGCAACGGTGGCTCCGGCCGCGGCGGCGACCAGCGCCGCGGCGGTCGAGATGTTGAAGGTGCCGCTGCCGTCGCCTCCCGTTCCACAGGTGTCGACGAGGGAAGCACGTTCTATTTCGGAGAGCGGGAGGGGGGTGGCGGCGGCACGGAGTGTCTGGGCAAAGCCGGCTATCTCAGCGGCAGTTTCGCCGCGGGCAGCCATCGCGCCGAGAAGCGCGGCCAGTTCGAGGTCAGAGGCGTCGCCGGCGAGGATACGGGACATCAACGCGGCAGCTTCGTCGCGAGAGAGCGTGGCGCGTTCCTCAAGGACGCGGCGGAGTTCGGCCTGGATGGGCATTCGGACTTCAGCGTAGCAGGAGGAGCGGCAGTTCCCTTCCCTTCTTGCGGGATGGCCGGGTTTGCCGGATCCGCGTTTCGGCTGAGCTACCGGTGGGAAGTTCGTATCGTGACTTGCTAACGGATGCCGATGAGCTTGTGCGTCTGGAGGCTCAGCCGCCAGACCGGATGGGCCTGACAGTAAGCGATGGTCGCTTGCAGCGATTCGTTCGCGTCGATCCCGTCTTTGGGCTGGAGGAAGAGATGACGGAAGTCCAGGGACTGGAAGGTGGCGGGATCCAGATCCTGGGGGTAGACGAGCTTGAGTTCGTGCCCGCTGCGCACGACCAGAGTTGATCCGAACTTGGGGCTGACACAAACCCAGTCCACACCCTCGGGGGTCGCGATGGTGCCGTTGGTTTCCACGGCGATGCAGAAGCCGCGACGATGGAGGGCGTCGATGAGGGGTGAGTCGAGCTGCAGGAGTGGCTCCCCTCCGGTGCAGACGACAAACGGCTCGCCGGAAACGCCGGTGGGCCAGCGCTTGGCGATGGCTTCGGCCAGATCTTCGGGTGTGGAGAACTTACCGCCTCCGTCGCCGTCCGTGCCGACAAAGTCGGTGTCGCAGAAGGTGCAGACGGCGGTGGCCCGATCCTGCTCGCGGCCACTCCAGAGGTTGCAGCCCGCGAAGCGACAAAAGACGGCAGCGCGGCCGGCGTTGGCGCCCTCGCCCTGGAGGGTGTAGAAGATCTCTTTTACGGCATAAGGCATGGTTACTCTCGGTAATGAACGGGGTCGGTGTGACCCGCTTCGGCGAAGCCCTTGAGGCGCAGGAGACAGGCATCGCAGAATCCGCAGGACTCTCCCGTGGGAGCGGGGTCATAGCAGGTGACCGTAAGGCTGTAGTCGACCCCCAGGGCGAGCCCTGTCTCAATGATCTGCTTCTTGGACAGGGCAATCAGCGGGGTCTGGCCGCGCAGGCGGATGCTGTCTTCGGTGCCTGCCTTGGTGGCGAGATTGGCCAGGATCTCAAAGGCACGGATAAACTCCGGCCTGCAGTCCGGATAGCCG
>DATLMQ010000059.1:0-4594 GCA_035537215.1 Acidobacteriaceae bacterium | reverse complement strand
AAGCAGGAGCACAAGGTGATGCTGCAGCACGACCGCGCGAGCGGCGTGCTGCAGCCGGAATATCACCGGGCCACGCCGGAGTGTCCGCACCCGAAGCAGTGGTCGATGCTGGATTCGATGACGGCGGAGGTGGAGGTGCTGGAGTTGCTTGGGACTCTGGTGACGACGCTGAAGCCGCAGCTTGTGGTGGAGACGGGCAGCTTCTTAGGCGTGTCGACAGAGTGGATCGCGCGGGGGCTGGAGCGCAATGCGGGAAGCGGCGCCATGCCGGCCGGCAAGGTGATCAGTTGTGAGTACGATCCGGTGGTCTACGCGCGCGCAAAGCAGCGATTTGCGGCGAATCCGCTGGCACGGTTTGTAGACCTCCGGAACGAGAGCTCCCTGGAGATGGCGGTGAACGGCCAGATAGACCTGCTGTTTTCGGACTCGGACCCGGAGCTGCGCGAGGCCGAGGTGCGGCGGTTCGTGCCACAGATGAATCCGAACGGGCTGATCGTGATTCACGATGCCAGCTCGCACCTGAAGACGGTGCGCGAGGCCGCAAAGAAGCTGGAGCGTGAGGGATTGATCTCTGTTCTGTTGCTGCCCACGCCGCGGGGGCTGGTGCTTGCACAGCCGCGGACGGCGCTAGGCTGAGGCGAAGTTCCTGCCGCTCTAAACAGGGGTGGCTTGTGGTGTTAAAGCGGCGACCGCTGTGGCTAGATGGTGGACGGGTACACGCACCCAGGCCATGCCCGCTGCCTGGGCCGATTCGATGCCGGCTTCTGCGTCTTCGAAGACAAGGCAGGCTGCGGGCGGCACGTTGAGCTGGCGTGCCGCGGTGAGGAAGGGCTCTGGGTCGGGCTTGCCATGGGCGTAGTCTTCGGCTGCGACGATTGCGTCGAAGCAGTGTCCCAGGTGCAGGGCCTTGAGCGTGCTCTCCACCGTGAGGCGAGGGGATCCCGAGACGACGGCCATGGGGATCTGACCATGCTGCGCGGTGATATGCGCGACGACCGATGCGATGGGGCGGACCTGCTCGATCATGGACAGGTAGAGCTGCTCCTTGCGGTGCACGACAGCGGCGGGGGACAGGCGGTAGCCGAAGCGCTCGTTGAGCATCTCGACGGTGCGCGGAAGGGGAATCCCACCCCATTGCCAGAAGAGGTCCTCAGGAAAGTCACCGCCGGCTTCGTGAACAGCCTGCTGCCAGGTGATCAGGTGCAGCGGCATGGAATCGGCGATGGTGCCATCGAGATCGAAGAGGAAGGCACCGAAGGAGCGGTCCGGGATAGGAAGCAGATCGACGGGCGTGTTCGCAGACGACATCCATCCATGGTAGCCGTTTGCCATGAATGGCCTTAACCGGGGGTCCTTGCGGCTGGGCGGAGGCGGTGTAGAGTAAGCGAAAGCTTCAGCGTAGGACGGCGCCCCAGGGCGCCAGAACGAGGACAGGTCGATGCTTTCTCGCGTGGCGGATTCGCTCTACTGGATGTCGCGTTATCTGGAGCGCGCGGAGCATATGACGCGGCTGCTGGATGTGAATCTAAACCTGATGCTGGACGAAAGCTCGAACAGCGCGGAACACCGCTGGGTGCGGCTGCTGAACGCACTGGGCCGGCCGAAGCGGGTGAAGTGGGACGGCAATCCGTATGAGCTGGCGCGGTCGCTGAGCTTCGATACAGGGCACAAGTTCTCGGTGCTGTCGTGCATTTTGTCGGCGCGGGAGAACGCACGTCATGTGCGGGAGCAGATCTCGACCGAGCAGTGGCACAGGTTGAACTCGCTGTACCTGGAGGTGACGCGGCCGGAGGTGAAGGCGATGATGCAGCCGCCGGACGAGGCAGCGAGCGATGCACCGACGGCTTTCCTGACGCAGGTGATGGAGGCTGTGCACCAGTTCCAGGGTGTGACGGACTCGACCATGAGCCACGGAGAGGGATGGCATTTCATCCAGGTGGGGCGGTTCCTGGAGCGAGCGACGGCGACGGCGATGCTGCTGGAGGCTTATCACGAGGATGTGTGGGCCGGGCCGGAGAGACCGCCGGAGGCGAATGAGTATCTGGAGTGGATGGGGCTGCTGCGGTCGGCGACCGCGTTTGAGGCGTATTGCAAGGTGTACACCGCAGACCTGTCGCCGGAGTGGATTCTGGAATTTCTGCTGCTGGACGAGGAGTTCCCGCATTCGCTGAGGTTCTCGATTGAGAGCCTGGAGACGGCATTGGAGGCAATCCAACGTGTCTCTGGCAAGACACGGGCCGATCAACTGCATCGGATTGCGGGGAGGCTGAGCGCATCGCTGGGCTATGCCAGTGTGAGCGAAATTCTGGCTGGAGATGTTGTTGGATATCTGCGCGGCATTCAACAACAGTGCCAGGCGATTCACGAGACGATCTATCACTTGTACGTTGACTATTCGATCGACGCTGCCCTGGCAGGCTGACGATCCAGACCAAGGAAGCACGAACCGAGCCGCAGCAACGGCTGAGAAGGATCGCAACCCGCATCATGCAACCTCGAAGCTCCCAGCCGTCGGAGGCGCCCGTGTTCTACTCCATTCGCCACCTCACGAAGTTCCTGTACAAGACTCAGGTCAGCGAGAGCATTATGGAGACGCGGATGCATCCGCGCTCAGACCAGAACCAGCGCTGTCTGACGTTTCAGCTGTCTGTAACGCCACGCTGCCGAGTGTTCAGCTATCGCGACCATCTCGCGAATCATGTGCACCACTTCGATATCCCGGGGCTGCACAGCCAGTTGGTTATCGTCGCGGAATCGCTGGTGGAGATGCAGCCACACCAGGAGATTCCACCTTCGCTACCGGAGTCCGCGTGGGAGGAGCTTGATCGCCAGGTGGCGGAGGGCGACTTCTGGGAGATGCTGCTGCCCAGCGAATTCGCTACGCCGACGGGGGCGCTGGAGGCGCTTGCGGAGAGCCTGGACCTTCGACGGCGCGACGATCCGCTGAGCGTGCTGCACAAGCTGAACGAGCAGCTCTTCCATCACTTCGACTACAAGCCGCAGTCGACGCGGGCGGATTCGCCAATCGACGATGCGCTGAACAGCCGTGCCGGCGTGTGTCAAGACTTCGCGCACATCATGACGTCTCTGCTGCGGACACGCCTGCGAATTCCCTGCCGGTATGTGAGCGGGTATCTATATCACGGGGGCGGGGCACAGGATCGCTCGGAGGCGTCGGCGACGCATGCGTGGGTAGAGGCGTTTCTTCCGGAGCTGGGATGGGTGGGCTTCGATCCGACGAACCGCCTGATAGCAGGCGATCGCCATATACGTACGGCAATCGGCCGTGACTATGCGGATGTGCCGCCGACCCATGGAATTTTCCGGGGGCGGACGAAGAGCGAGCTTTCGGTGGCGGTGCAGGTCTCGCTGAGCGAGGACACACCGGAGCTCGATCGCGAGCTGCCGGTACCGGAGGACTGGTCGATCCTGGTCGAGAAGGCGCAGGCTCTGCCGGAGCAGCCAAAGCCCGCGAGGCGCCAGCATCAGCAGGCGCAGCAGCAACAGGCACACGACTAGAATCTGGGTGTGACCGCAGGTTTCGAGTTCGCGCGCAGGGTCGAGTTCAGACCTGAGGAGTCGGACGGGATCCTGTCCGAGGTACCGCCGGCACCGGGTGTCGTGTGCCTGCGTGGCGAGCGGGCCAGCGACCAGCCGTATCTGACGCGCGCGGCGGACCTGCGGCGACGGTTGCGGCGACTGCTGGCTTCCCCGGAGGCCGTAGACGAGCAGGGACGGCCGGTGCTTTCGAAGCGGCTGAACCTGCGTGAACGCGTGCACACGATCGAGTGGACGCGGACGGGGTCGGAGTTCGAATCGGCGCTGATGCTGTACTGTGCGGCTCGCGCAATCTTCGGCCAGGAAGAGGCACGGCGCAGGCTGCGGCTCTATCCGCCGTTTGCCCTGCGGCTGACGATGTCCCAAGCGCATCCCCGGGTGTATGCGACAAACCGGTTGAGCCGGAAGACGATCACGGAAGCGATAGGGCCGTTCCCTTCGCGCGGCGCAGCCGAGCGCTACGCCGATGCGGTGCTGGACCTATTCAAGCTGCGGCGATGCTATGAGGATCTGGAGGTTCACCCTGACCATCCGGGCTGCGCCTACGGCGAGATGAAGATGTGCATGGAGCCCTGCAAGGGAGGGTGTTCGGCCGAGGAATATGCACAGGAAGCGGAGCGTGTGCGAGCGTTTCTGCAGACCCGGGGCGCGGGGATGCTGGAGGAGATCGCGGCCCGGCGAGAGGTGGCGAGCGAGGCGATGGACTTTGAAGGAGCGGCGGCGCTCCACAAGCAATGGGAGAAGGTGCGGACAGCCGCGATGCTGGCGGATGAGCTGGTGCGACCTTTGGATGAGCTGCGGGCCTTGATCGTGCAAAGAGCTGCATCGGGTGCTGCGGGAGAGCCCGAGGAGGAAGCTGCGGTGTTTCTGTTTGCACGGGGACGAATTACGGGACCGGAGCGGTTGTCCACACGGGGCGTTCGGGCAGTACGTGAGCAGACGGCGGTGGGAAGCTCCTTGTTTGCGCAGCCCTTGATGCTGACCGCCATTCCAATCGAGGATGCTGGCTCTCCGAAGGATTCTTCGAGAAGCAGTC
>DATLMQ010000058.1:0-17619 GCA_035537215.1 Acidobacteriaceae bacterium | reverse complement strand
CGCGGGCGTGAAGCGAGCCAGCGCTGATCGCGCAAAATGCAGGTTTTCACTAAGAAAGTTCTCCGCCCGCGCGTGCACATTAGTGAAATTGCACCGTCCCCCACCCGAGATCAGGATCTTTCGTCCGGGCCTCTCCCCATGGTCCAGCAGCACGACTTTTTTCCCGCGCCGACCGGCCTCTAAGGCCGTCATCAGTCCCGCCGCACCCGCGCCCACCACTACAACATCCGTCCTGCGCGATATCGTGCTACTCACCCCTGCGATTCTAGGCAAGCCGCAGCCTTTCTGCCCGGCCGCACCCTCGCCGGAGCGCATCTTATGGCCCGGAGGCGATTTCACTATGAAAACCCTTGTTTGGCTCAGCGCCGGTGTCGGTCTCGGCCTCGCAGCCTATCTCATCTTCAACGCGCCCACTCCTCAGTACGCCACTGGCTCTGAGGACGTGGAGGACGCTGCTGGTTCCGCGGCCGGCTGGGGAACCCGGCAATCTGCTTCAGGCGTGGGCAATAATGTGCTCGGCCGTGTGAAAGAAGGGCTCGGCAATCTCACCGGCAACGACCGCCTCGCCAACGAGGGCTTGGGCGATCAGGTGGCCGGCTCCGCCCAGCAGACCGTGGGCAAATTCGCGCAGGCTGCCGGACAAACTCTTCACGACCTGAACCGCTGAAGAAAATGGCGCGGGCAGTTAACCTGTAGCCCGCGCCGTTTCCTCTCAAATCGTCCGAGTGTCACCCAACTTTGCGCTCGTCCAGTACCTCATCCAGCATTCCGAGTAGTGATCCTGCCCGCGAGCGCACGGTCGTTTGCTGCTGATTGAGGTTGCCGGCCAACGCGTCGTATCGTGAACGCAGCGTGGTAAGTTCGTCGGCTATGTTCAGCGCCGCCAGCACTGCCACCCTCAGCGAATCCACCGTCGCTCCATGCGCCGAAACGGCGCGCATCTTGCCGTCCACGATAGAGGCTAGCCGTTCGATGTGCTCTGGATCTGTACCGCGCAGTTGATACACCTGGTCGTAGATATCAACCACGACCGCGCCGGATTCACGCGCGGTTAGCTCCGCCCGCGAAATCTCTGCTGCGCTTCTCATCTGCTGCTCGGTCAACGTTCTCTCCCTCAAACCCTTCCCTGACACTCCCCTCGGCTACAGCTCAATCCGCCTCCGACGCCCTCCGTTAAAGCAGTTCGTCCATCTGTGTCAGCATCGCTTCCACACGCTGCCGGACAGCTTCGCGCTCCCGCTGCAGCGCTTCCAGCTCGCGTGTCGCGGAGCTCGCGGACTCCGTCTGGCTGTCCAGGCGCTGCCGCAGCTCCGCCAGCTCAGTCTGGGCTGCATTGCGCTCGGCCTCGGCAGAGGCGCGCGCCTCGCGCTCTTTCTTGATGAGCTCGACGGTCTGAAGCACCTTCTGTTCCAACGCCTGAAACTCGTCCACACTCACCACCGCTGTGCCCATCAGGCCCCCTGCTGTTTCGCACCATGTGAATCAGATCGGAGTATAGCGATTTGCATCGTGGATTATGAGAATCGAATTGCGAAAGGAATCATCCTGAATCCCCCTCGCCACTGCCCGAGTGTTCAGGTTCGTTGCGATCCGCCCAGCACTCGCAGAGCCTCCACCACGCGTACACCCCACAGGCTCAGTTCCTCTTCCGTCAGCGTTCGTTCGTCGGACTGGAAGACCACCCGCACCAACACCGAATAGCTGTCCGCTGCCACCGCTTTGCCCGTGGTGTCCCGGAAGATCTCCACTGGTTCCACATTGCGCAGTCCCACCACACCCAGGGCCCTTACGGCCTGCTCTACCGCTTGCCAGCGCACGCTGTCTCGAAACACAAACGAGAAGTCCCGCTCGACCGCCTGGAAGCGAGAAAGCTCACGAGTCATCGGCTGACGGAGCGCCCGATTCAACAGCACCTCTGCCTGAACTTCCGCCACCACACAGCGCTGTCGCAGCTTCCGGCGTCCCAGCTCAGCCGCGCTCAGCTCGCCAAACACCGCGACCGGATGCCCATCCAGCAGCGCTCGTCCACCTCGTCCTGACGCGATCCACCTTGGCAGACCGGCAGCCTCAAATGACACGCCTCCAGAAAACCGTTGCAGCAGCCTCTCCAGCGCGCCCTTCACTTCAAACACCAGAGCATCCTCGTTAAGGTGCAACGCACTCGCTCCAGCACCTCCGGTTGCGCCAAGTACGAGCCCGGTCGCCTCCCGCACCTCGGCCGACGAACCTGTAAACACCGTACCCATCTCGAAGAGCCGCACGGTTTCCACATCACGATGCAGGTTCTGCGCCAACATGCTCGCCATACCGGCGGCCAGCGACGGCCGCAGAATCCCTGCCTCCTCGCTCAGTGGATTGCCTATGGCGACAGCGCCTGCCTGCTCATCGGCAAACACCACAGCCTCTTCTGCCGACAGAAACGTGCTCGAGATCGCCTCGCTATACCCGAGTGCCCGCAGGATCTCTCGGATGGCCAACTCCTGCTCCGCATGCGGCTGCTTGACCACCGCTCCGGCCCAACTCGGCAGCGTGTCCGCGAACCGGTTATAGCCATACACACGCGCCACCTCTTCAATCAGATCGATTTCGCGCTCGAGGTCCAACCGCCAGCTCGGCAGCGTCACGGCATACTCGCCGGAGCTTGCGGAACCTTCTTCGCGCATGGGCTCGAGCCCACACCCCAGTGCCGTCAGCACCTGCCCTACGACCGCGTCGCTAAGCGCGGAGACGTGCTGGCCCGTGTCCATGAGCGCGTCTTCCTGCGTCGTGCCCAGAATCCGTTGCACCTCTTCGACGCGCAGCACAATCCGTTCGCGTCCTGCCGTCTTTGCCTCCAGCTCCGGCACAACGGCATCTACCATGGGACCGACGACCTGCCCTCCCGCTTGTTCGAGGACCAGCCGCGCAACCAGGTGGTTCGCGACCGGGGCTGCATTGAAGTCCGCTCCACGTTCATACCGATGGCTCGCATCCGTGTGCAGACCGTGCCGTCGCGACGATGCCCGAATCGCCGCGGGCTCAAACCACGCGCTCTCAACAAGAATGTTCTTTGTAGTCTCTGTTACACGTGATTCCCACCCGCCCATGACCCCTGCCAGGGAGAGCGCCTTGCGCTCGTCGGCAATCACCAGGTCATCCACGGACAGCGCCTTCTCTGTGCCATCGAGCAGCCGAAGCCGCTCCCCAGCACGCGCCCGCCGCACCACGATGCCACCCTCGATTGTGTCCAGGTCGAAGACATGCGTCGGCTGCCCCATGGCCAACCAGCCGAAGTTTGTCGCGTCCACCGGGGCAGAGATCGGCTTCTGTCCGAGAGCGGCGAAGTACTCTGCCATGCGTCCGGTCGCCAGACCTACGGTAACGCCCCGGAGCACACGCGCCGTGAAGCGTCCGCACAGGTTCTGTGCCTCGATGCGTACAGGGAAAGCCGGCCCCTGGATCTGCGTCTCGACCGGTGCGGCAATCCCGTCGGCCAGCTTCCGCAGCGGTACTCCATAGATCGCCGCCGCCTCCCGGGCCACACCGTAGTGGTTCATCGCGTCCACGCGGTTGGTCGTGATGTCCATCTCGAAACGGGAGCCGCCACCGGCAACAGGGAATATGCCCTCCACTGCAATGCCACGCAGGGTCAGGTCTCCGGCCAGTTGCTCATCGTCCACCGGTAGTTCGGGCAGAAAGGAACGAAGCCATGTTGTGAGGATGTCCATTGAAACGTCTGCTTTCCTTGTTCTCGCTACGAGATCTTCTTCGCGTCCTTTATCGCCGGCACGCGGGCGTCCATGCCGGGGTACGCACACCTATGTTCAGGCTCATTAGGCTCAGGCGAACTGCTCAAGGAACCGCATGTCCCCGCCATAGAGAAGGCCGATGTCGCTGATTCCATACTTCATCATTGCAATCCGGTCGACGCCCATACCGAAGGCGAATCCGCTAATCCGGCGCGTGTCATACGCCGGCTCGCGCCCGGTATCTATCCGGCGCTGGTTCACAGCCTCGAAGACCGCAGGGTCCACCATGCCGCAGCCCAGCAGCTCGATCCACCCTGAATGCTTGCACTTGCGGCATCCTTTGCCACCACAGAAGATGCACGAGATCTGTACATCCGCGCTCGGCTCAGTGAACGGAAAGAAGGAAGGGAAGAACCGAGTCTTCACACCCGAGCCAAAAAACGCCTTCATCGCGTGATCCAGCGTGCCCTTCAGATCACTGAAGGTGATGTTCGTGTCCACACAAAGCCCCTCGACCTGATGAAATACCGGCGAGTGCGTCGCATCGGCCGCGTCGTTGCGGTGCACCTTGCCGGGGATAACCATTCGCAGCGGGGGGCCCTGCTCGAGCATCGATCGGATCTGAACCGGAGAGGTGTGCGTGCGCATCAGCAGGCGTTCGCGTCCCGGCTTACCCTCCTGACCGGCAATCACCAACGTGTCCTGCGTGTCGCGGGCGGGGTGATTGGGCGGAAAGTTGAGGGCCTCGAAGTTGTAGAAGTCGCTCTCCACCTCTGGTCCCAGGCCCACGGAGTAACCCATCCGCTCGAATACGCCCACGATCTCCGTCATGGTGCGGATCAACGGATGCTCTGCGCCCACAGGCTGCGCCGTGCCCGGAAGGGTGATATCGAGCATCGGGCCAGACGCCACCCCGTCCGGCTGAGTCGCGGCTGTCTCGACGGCTCCCTCGATCTGTTCCTTCAGCGAGTTGAATCGCTGTCCGATCTGCCGCTTGGCTTCGGGGGGCGCCGCCTTCAGCCAGGCATCTGAGACGGCCTTCAGCCGTCCCTGCTTGCGCCCCAGCCACGCCAGCCGGAAGCCTTCTGCATCGAACTCCGGGGCTTCCACCTGCGCGCGCGCCTCTGCTTCCAGCGCGGCAAACGCTGCATCCAGGGAAGCAGGAGAAAAATCAGTCAGTTGTGAAACGTCCACGATCGTGTGCCTGTCGGTCTAGTGTACGGGGCTTGCCCCCAGTGCCGCGACTCAGGCTGAACCAAGGGAGGCTTCCGGCCTGCGTATCGCGATCACAGGGCCGACCATACCACGGTAGCCATTACCAGCCCCAGCAGCAGACTTCGCGGCGACGTGATCGCCCACACCACGGGATCGTCGTGCATCTGGCCGCGGCTCGCCAGCATCCACACTTGACTCAACCAGAGCAGCAGGACGGGCACGACCAGCCACAGCCTGTTCACGTGGCGGTAAAGCTCCAGTGTCTCCGGATGATTGATGTACAGCGTCATCACGACCACGGCGGCGTAGGCTGCCCCCGTGCCCAGAGCCCGCAGCTGTTCCAGATCGCCCACGTGGTAGCCGCGTCCGCTGGAGGTTGTCCCCCCGCGCTCGCGTAATCCCTCCATCTCGCTGAAACGCTTTACGAACGCGAGGGACAGAAAGAAGAAGACGCTGAAGCCGGCCAACCACGCAGAGACCGGAACTCCCGTCGCCGCGCTGCCTGCCAGAATCCGCACCGTGTACAAACCGCTCAGAACGAAGACGTCGAGCAGCAGCTTGCGCTTGAGGTACAGCGAGTAGGTCAGCGTCGTGGCGGTGTATAGGCCCAGCCATTCCAGAAACTTGTACGGTTGTCGCAACAGGTAAGGTCCCGGCACCGAGGCCACCATCCTAGGCAGCAGAATCGCGAGCGCCAGGGCCACAGCCATCAGCACTACCACTGCTGCCACGCCCGCGAAGGCTGACAGATCGCCTGCCGCGAATGGCCGTTTGCGCTTGCGGGGGTGCTTGCGGTCTGCCTCCAGGTCCAGCAGATCGTTCAAAATGTACGTCGCTGACGCGCAAAGGCCGAAGCTTACAAAGGCGACAGCCGCTCCGGTGAGCGTCGCTGCGGTCCACGCGTGCGCCAGCAGCAGCGGAACGAAAATCAGTGTGTTCTTCGCCCACTGGTGCAGCCGTACAGCCCGGAGCCAGCTTGGGACAATAGTTCCACGATCTTCAAAGTTCCCCGCAACAGTGATATTGGCCTTGCGCAGCCCCGCCGTGAGCGCCCGGTGCGGATTCGCGGTCATCGGACTCTCGCAGGCACACAACAGCTCCACATCGGGCCGGGCGTTGCCGATATAGCAGAATCGTTCTCCGAACTGCCGCCGAAAGGCTTGCAGCTTGTTCCCGCCCGCCAGGTTCGTGCTGCCGTCGGACGCCAGCACGCCCGCGAAGATTCCCAGAAATGTCGCAACACGTTCCGCCAGCGTCTTGTCCGCCGCCGTAGCCAGATAGATGGCCCGCCCCTGCCCATGTTCTATACGCAGCCATTCCAATAGGGGTCTGTTGTAGGGCAGATGCTCCACTTCCAGCTCTACTGCTGCGGTCACGTGACGTTTGAACTGGGCCTTTCCCTGGGCAATCCAGCCCGGAATATGCAGCAGTTCACGCGGGTGCTGGCGCGCCAGCGCAAGGACGGAGTCCACCAGGGTGTCGGACTTGACCAGCGTCCCGTCGAGGTCCACGCACAGCGGAACTCCGGGGGCCAGGAACGGCCCCGCATTGCCCTGAAGCCCTCCAGAGCGTTCCTCAGGCATCACCGAAGTTCCTGTCGTTTCTGCTGTGCCTGCGTCCCACGTCATCCGGAAACCTAAAATGTCCGCCCTTCGTCACTATACCGTCAGTATCATGGAGAGAGAGTTGCGTCCCAACCGTGGAGCCGGCCTCACCCGAACGCTTGTGGTTCCACGTGTACTCCCAGGTTCGCTGTCATAGCGGTCGATCAAAGTTCAGCAGGAGTTACACCTTCCTCATGCCCCTTCCTTCGAGTCAGGATGTCGGCGTTACGCCGCGCTCTTCCGTTGCGGATCCCGAACCGGACCCCGTGCTGCCGCCGGCCCGCCGTGGCGCCGTAGTGACTGATCCCGAGCACCTGCTCCCGGAGCATGCTACAGAGAACCCCGGACCGCGCCGCAAGGGCAGCCCCTTGCGCTTGATCGTTGTTGTGCTGTTCATCCTGTTTGTGGTGGCCTTCATCCTGTGGCGCGTTCACGCCAACAATCAGGAGGCGGCGCAGCAAGCTGCGCGTCAGGCCCAGGCGGCCAACCGGCCCACGCCCGTGCAGGTTACCGCTGTCCAGCAGCGCACGGTTCCAGTCTTCCTGACTGCACTGGGCACCGTCACCCCCTACAACACCGTCACGTTGCATAGCCGTGTCGACGGCCAGCTCCTTCAGGTCAACTTCCGCGAAGGCCAGAACGTTCGCAAAGGACAGCTCCTGCTCCAGATCGATCCCCGTCCTTACCAGGCAGCTCTCGATCAGGCTATTGGCACGCTGGCTCGCGATGAAGCTAACCTGAAGAACATGCAGGCGGAGGCCGAGCGGTACACCGCCCTTTATCAGGCCGGAGTCGTCTCCAAGGAGCAGCAGCAGCTCCAGATCTCAAATCAAGGTCAGGCTGCCGGCTCCATCAAGGCTGACCAGGCGTCCATCGAGTCGGCCCGCGTCAACCTGGGATACACCCGCATCTACTCGCCCATCGAAGGTGTCGTCGGGCTACGCCAGGTCGACCCGGGCAACATTGTCCACGCCTCCGACAGCAACGGCCTGGTCGTCATTACGCAGATTCACCCCATCGCCATCATCTTCACCCTGCCCGAAGACCAGCTCCCGCAGGTGCAGCAGGCAATGAAAGGTGGCGCCAAGCTCGTGGTGGAAGCCTACGACCGAACGGACGCGCACAGAATCGCTACCGGCACGCTGCTGACCATTGATAACCAGATCGACACCACCACCGGGACCGCCAAGCTGAAAGCCGTCTTCGACAACACCGATGGGTCGCTGTTCGCCAACCAGTTCGTGAACGTGCGGTTGATTCTCCATCAACGCGCTGATGCGATCATCGTGCCCACCGCAGCCATTCAGAGCGGCACGCAGGGTGACTTCGTCTTCGTCGTCAACCCCGGACCCACGCCCGCCGAGAAGCGCAAGAATCTGCCGGGCCAGACCCCGGCCAACACTAGCGGCCGCGGCTCTCGGTCCGCTCCTCCCGCAGACGGCGGTGACCAGTCCACGGCTGATGGTGGCGACGGTGGCGAAGGCGCGGGCGGTCCAGGCGGCCGTAACGGCCAGCCCCGCCCGCCCTATCATGCGGATGCCGTACCCGTGCACGTGGACTTCACCCTCGGCACCAGCTCCGTTCTTGCACCGGACCAGCTCAAGCCCGGCCAGCAGGTCGTCGTGGACGGCCAGGAGAAGTTGGTGGACGGCAGCAATGTCAGTCCGCAACAGGCTCGCACCATGCCCCGCCCCAATGCTGCCGATAACGGCTCCATGGGAACGGGTGCGACTACCGGTACCGCTCCGCAGCAGTCAGCGGGCGCTGATAACGGAACGCCTGCAGCCACCCGCCAGCAATCGGGCCGTCACAACCGAGGGCAGTCGGGCTCCTCGGCTTCCTCCGCAGGCGGGCACTGATGAGCCCGTCACGGCCATTCATTCTTCGGCCGGTGGCCACCTCGTTGTTGATGGTGGCCATTTTGCTTGCCGGTTTCGTTGCCTATCGGCAGCTTCCGGTCTCGGCTCTGCCCGAGGTCGACTACCCCATCATTCAGGTCCAGACCTACTACCCGGGCGCCAGCCCCGAGGTCATGGCCCAGGCGGTCACCGGGCCCCTTGAGCGCCAGTTCGGCCAGATTCCCGGACTGCAGCAGATGACCTCCATCTCCTCGGGCGGCGGCTCTATTGTCACCCTCGAGTTCTCGCTCGCCGAGTCCATTGACGTGGCGCAGCAGGACGTGCAGGCCGCTATCAATGCCGCCTATACCTTCCTTCCCAAGGACCTGCCCAACCCGCCTGTCTATGCCAAGGTCAATCCCGCCGACGCTCCTATCCTGACGCTTGCGCTGACCTCCGCGAACGTCCCGCTCCAGAAGGTCGAAGACCTCGCCGACACCGTGCTCGCGCAGAAGATTTCGCAGCTCTCCGGCGTCGGTCTCGTCTCCATCGCCGGTGGACAGAAGCCCGCGGTTCGCATCCAGGCCAACCCCACCGCGTTGGCCAGCTATGGCCTCTCACTGGAGGACATCCGCACGGCGATTGGGACGGCCAACGTCGATCAGGCCAAGGGCTCACTCAACGGTCCACGCCAGGCCTACACAATAGGCGCCAACGACCAGCTGTTATCGGCCACGGATTACAACAACGTCATCATCGCCTATCGTAACGGCTCGCCCGTGCGCCTCAAGGACGTGGCCAACGCCGTAGACTCCGCCGAGAATCTCTATCAGGCGGCATGGATGGGCTTCGCCGCGCGGCCCGCGCACACGGAAAAGACTGCCGCGGGTAGCGAAGACATGCCCGCCACACAGGCGAACGTCCGACCGGCCATCATCATCAACATCCAGCGTCAGCCCGGCGCAAACATCATCGGCGTCGTGGACCGCGTGCAGCAACTGCTTCCCAAGCTCCGCGAGTCATTGCCCGCAGGAGTCACGCTACAGGTCCTCACTGACCGCACCAACACCATTCGTGCCTCGGTGAAGGACGTGCAGTTCGAACTCATGCTCACCATTGCTCTCGTTGTGATGGTGATTTTCCTGTTCCTGCGCTCAATCGCCGCAACCGTGATCCCTGCAGTCGCGGTGCCATTGTCCATCGTAGGCACCTTCGGGATCATGTATCTGCTGGGCTATTCGCTGAACAACCTCAGCCTGATGGCCCTCACCATCTCCACCGGCTTTGTTGTCGATGACGCGATCGTCATGATCGAGAATATCGATCGGTACCTCGAGATGGGGGACAGCCCACTCGACGCCGCGCTCAAGGGTTCCGAGCAGATCGGGTTCACGATTCTGTCGCTGACCGTCTCCCTCATCGCGGTGCTCATTCCACTGCTCTTTATGGGTGACATCGTCGGCCGGCTCTTCCGAGAGTTTGCGGTCACGCTTGCGGTCACCATCCTGGTCTCGGCCGTCGTCTCTCTGACCTTGACGCCTATGATGTCCGCGCGCCTGCTCAAGCACAAGCCGAAATCCGCGCAGAATCGCTTCTACCGTAAATCCGAAGAGTGGTTCGTCTGGGTCATCGAGCGCTATGGTGTCGGGGTTCAGTGGGTTCTGCGCCACCAGACCCTCACCCTGATCATCACCGCGGCCACCTTCGTATTTACGCTGCTGCTCTACATCATCGTTCCCAAGGGCTTCTTCCCTGTGCAGGACACTGGCGTGATCCTTGCCATCACGGAGGCCAACCAGAGCACCTCGTTTTCCTCTATGGCCACGCGACAGCAGGCCGTTGCGCGCGCGATCCTGGACGACCCCGACGTCGTCTCGCTCTCCAGCTACATCGGCATCGACAACACGAACGCGACGCTCAACTCAGGGCGCATCCAGATCGATCTCAAGGACAAGGACGAGCGGAGCTCAGACGCGAACGCCATCATCCAGCGCCTCCAGGCCAAGGTGAACCAGGTCGCCGGCATCCAGACCTTCCTGCAGCCTGCACAGGACCTGACTGTCGAAGACCGCGTATCCCGCACGCAGTACCAGTACTCCATCGAAGATCCGGACCCGGCCGAGCTGGCGAAGATCACCGATCAGGTCGTCGCCAAGCTTCAGACCCTAAACCACGTCATCACCGATGTCGCCAGCGACCAGCAGATCAATGGCCTTGGGGCCACCCTCGTCATCGATCGCGACACGGCCAGCCGGCTCGGCATCACGCCCCAGAACATCGACGACACGCTCGACGACGCCTTCGGCCAGCGGCAGGTCTCAACCATCTTCACCCAGCAGAATCAGTACCACGTGGTGATGGAAGTCGCCCCGAACTTCCAGCGCACCACCAACTCGCTCGACAGTCTTTACGTCCGCAGCTCCAACGGAACGCAGGTTCCGCTGACCACCTTCACCAGCCTGCAGGCGCACCCGACCTCACTCTCCATCGGCCACCAGGGACAGTTTCCCTCTACCACCGTCAGCTTCAACCTCGCGCAAGGGAAATCCATCGGCGATGCCGTGGACGCCGTCAACAAGGCCGTGGCGGAGATGCACCTGCCTGTGAGTGTGAATACCGCCTTCCAGGGAACTGCGGCTGCTTTCGAGGCGTCACTTACCAACGAGCCGCTGCTCATCCTCGCCGCGCTCATCACCGTCTACATCGTGCTCGGCGTCCTGTACGAGAGCTACATTCACCCGGTAACGATTCTTTCAACGCTGCCTTCGGCTGGCGTCGGTGCCATTCTTGCGCTGCTCCTCACCGGCAATAGTCTGTCGGTGATCGCCCTCATCGGAATCATCCTGCTCATCGGTATCGTCAAGAAGAACGCCATCATGATGATCGACTTTGCCCTCGAAGCCGAGCGCGAGCAGGGCATGGACCCCGAGGAAGCCATCTACCAAGCCTGTTTGCTGCGCTTTCGGCCCATCATGATGACCACCATGGCCGCGCTGCTCGGTGCCGTTCCCCTTGCCTTCGGCAGCGGCACGGGCTCGGAACTCCGCCGCCCGCTTGGCATCACTATCATCGGTGGTCTGGTCATCTCGCAGATCTTGACTCTCTTCACGACACCCGTCGTCTACCTGTTCTTCGATCGCATCGGCCGCAAGTACCTGGGGACCGCCAAGGCAGATGAAGCTCTCTACGAGCACACCCATGACGGCAAGCACCCACCCCATCACGGCGGCTCTCCCGCCCCCGCACACGGAGACTGAGTGAGCGACCACTCTCCCGAGCCCGGTGACAAGACCCCGACCGAGGGCGTGCGCCCCGGAGACGCCGCGCGCGCCTATAACAACGGCGGCCCGCACACACGCGCCGGCGACCGCGCCCCCGAGGATGGTGCCGGCCCCGCCGAACACCGCAAGGCAGCACGCCAGGCTACCGGAGAAGACGCTCCGCTCGGTCAGGGGGACTCCCCGGAAGGCCCGGGCAACGTCGGTGCGGTGCACTTCTCCGCGCCGTTTATCAAGCGTCCGGTAGCCACCTTCCTGCTCTCAATTGCCGTCATCATCGCCGGCGCCGTCGCCTATACGCTGCTTCCGGTCTCTTCACTCCCCGAGGTCGAGTACCCGGTCATCTCCGTCGGCGCCAGTCTCCCTGGCGCTGACCCCAACACGATGGCCTCCTCGGTCGCCACCCCGCTCGAGCGGCAGTTCTCCCGCATAGCTGGTGTCAACCAGATGACCTCCACCTCGGGCACCGGATCCACCAGCATCACCATGCAGTTCGACCTGGACCGGGACATCAACGGCGCAGCCCGAGACGTCCAGGCGGCCATCAATGCCGCTCGTGCCCAGCTGCCGGCGAACATGCCGTCCAATCCTACCTATCGCAAGATCAACCCGAGCGACGCTCCCATCCTCATGCTCGCGCTTACCTCGGACACGGTCCCGAAGGCCGAGATGTATGACGTAGCCGACTCCGTGCTCGCGCAGAAGATCGCGCAGGTCGAGGGCGTCGGCCAGAGCTTCACCGGGGGATCCTCGAAGCCCGCCGTGCGCATTGAGGTCAACCCCAATCTCCTCACCGCCAAGGGACTCAGCCTCGAAAATCTTCGTGCCGCCATTAGCACTGTGAATGTTCTGCAGCCCACCGGCTTCATCAATGGTCAGGGTGCTGATTCCACACGTACGTCGCTCTCCACTACCGATCAACTTTTCGGCGCAGCCGCCTACGCTCCGCTGATTATTGCTACCGATAAAGGACCCGTATCAAGCGCCAGTGCGTCGACCGGGCTCCCCGCCTCCGTCGCCTCCGCGGTCAGCAGCACCTCCGGCACCACCGCCACCGCCGCCAGCTCCGCCGCTACAAACTTTGCCACCTCGCGTGTCACCACCGTGGGCCCGTCGAACACCTCTGGCATCGTCCGTATCCGCGACGTCGCCGAAGTCACCGATGCCATTGAGGACATTCATACTGGCGGAAGTTTCAACGGCAAGCCCGCCATCCTGATCATCATCTTCAAGTCGCCCGGCGCGAATGTCATCGAGACCGTTGATAACGTCCTCAAGATTCTCCCGCAGCTCCAGGCCTCCATTTCCCCAGCCATCAGGCTGCAGGTTGTCCTCGATCGCACCGGTACCATCCGAGCCTCTGTCAAAGACGTCACCCGCACACTCATCATCTCCATCGTGCTCGTGATCCTGGTTGTCTTTCTCTTCCTCCGTGAGACCCGTTCCACACTGATTCCATCTGTCTCCGTTCCTCTGTCGCTGCTCGGCACTTTCGGCGTGATGTACCTGCTCGGCTACACGCTCGACAACCTCTCACTCATGGCACTCACCATCTCGACTGGCTTCGTCGTGGACGACGCCATCGTCGTCATCGAAAATATCTCCCGCCATCTTGAAGAGGGCTTGAGTCCCTTCGACGCAGCCATGGTCGGCTCCCGCGAGATTGGCTTCACCGTGCTCTCGATGTCCACCTCGCTGGTCGCGGTGTTCATCCCCATCCTGCTCATGGGAGGCATCGTCGGCCGCCTCTTCCGCGAGTTCGCGGTGACCCTCTCAGTCGCGATCGGTGTCTCTCTCGTGGTTTCGCTCACCGCTACGCCAATGCTCTCGGCGAAGTTCCTCAAGCCCTTCGACCATCGCAGAAAAGGCTGGTTCTATCGCACCGGAGAAAAGCACCTCGCACGCCTCGCCTCCGAGTACGAGCGCGGTCTCCGTTGGGTGATCGCGCACAAGGGTGTCACACTTCTCGTCTTTCTATTGACCTTCGCCCTGAACATCTATCTGTTCATCATCGTCCCGAAGGGCTTTTTCCCCCAGCAGGACACCGGCCGCATCGGCGGCCAACTCCAGACCCAGCAGGACGCCTCCTTCGCGAAGACTGCCCAGGCCATGGATCAGATCGTCTCCATCATCTCCAAGGATCCGGGTATTCAAAACGCACTTGCTTTCCTTGGCGGCGGCGGCCCTGGTGGCGGCGCGGCTAACAGTTCTCGTATGTTTTTTGTGCTCAAACCAGACGCTGAACGCCAGAAGAGCGGTGATACGGCAGAGAAGATCATCCAGCGCCTTCGCCCCAAAACCTCCAACTTCCCGGGCGTGCGCTTCTATTTGCAGTCTCAGCAGGAGCTGAACATCGGCGGCCGCGGCTCCGCCACCCAGTACCAGTACACCCTTACTGCTGACAACCAGGAGGATTTGGACACATGGTCACCACTCCTGATGTCGGCGATGCAGCGCCTTCCTGAGCTCCGCGACATCGCCACCGACCAGCAGGACAAGGGCCTCGAGGCCCACCTTGTCATCGACCGCGACACTGCCTCCCGCCTCGGTGTCAGCGCCCTCGCAATCGATTCCACGCTCTCCGATGCCTTCGGTCAGCGCCAGGTTTCCACCACCTACAAGACCCTCAACCAGTACCACGTGGTGATGGAGGTGGCGCAGCAATACCAGGACGATCCATCGCAGCTCACCGACATCTACGTAAGATCCTCCACTGGCGCCCAGGTCCCACTCTCCGCGGTCACACATCTTGAGACCCGGCGCGTTCCGCTGGCGGTCAACCATCAGTCACTCTCGCCCGCGACTACGCTTTCGTTCAATCTGGCCCCTAACGTCTCGCTCTCGCAGGCTACGGTCGCCATCGAAAACGCGCGCACCCAGATCGGTATGCCTTCCAGCATTCGCGGCGGATTTCAGGGCACGGCTCAGGCCTTCCAGGCGTCGCTATCCAGCGAGCCCGTCCTGATCATGCTCGCCCTGTTCACGGTTTACATCGTGCTCGGCATCCTCTACGAGAGCTACATCCACCCGCTCACGATCCTCTCCACGCTGCCCTCGGCCGGCGTGGGCGCCCTGCTCGCCCTCTTGATCTTCAAGATCGACCTCTCCGTCATCGCCATGATCGGCATCATCTTGCTGATCGGAATCGTGAAGAAGAACGCTATCATGATGATCGACTTCGCCCTGGTCGCTGAGCGCGAACATGGCAAGCCACCCAGGGAAGCCATCTACGAAGCCTGCCTCCTCCGCTTCCGCCCCATCATGATGACCACCGCCGCTGCCCTGCTTGGCGGCATTCCGCTAGCCCTCGGCCGCGGAACCGGCTCCGAGCTCCGCCAGCCTCTCGGCGTCACGATCGTCGGCGGCCTCATCGTCAGTCAGTGCCTCACCCTCTTCACGACGCCGGTGATTTACCTCTTCTTCGACGACCTGCGGGATGCTCTCCCCCGGTGGCGCCGCGCTGCCCTGGACTCCCTGGGTTTCAGTCGCCCCGTCCGCCGCCCTGGCCGCCCTGAGCCCACACCCGCCCCGGGCGACTGACGGCCCGTCGCCGCCCTCGCCCGTCCCCTGCGAAACGCACCCTCGCCACATGCCGTCTAATGATGTGCATGTCCCGTCTCCGCACGCTCGGCCGCTGGTTCACATCTGCCGTTCTCGCACTTCCGCTCTCCGCTCAAACGCATCATGTGGGCAAACCCGAGCGCGTCACCCGAGCCGTCGGCGTGTACGAGTGGACGGGCGACCTCGCCAAGCCAGCAGCCTCGCGCCTTGTTCCCGTCTCGCTCTTCATCGATGCCCATTTCGAAGACGCAGGCGTCTTCCTCGCCCGCCCCGTCCCGCTCGCCTTGGAGACCGGCAACGTCTACGCCTTGTTGAAGTCAGGCGAGCCTATCGGCACCGTCGACCTGGACTTCGCCCGCAAAGTAACCGCCCGGGAAAGAGTCGCCGACAGCACCCTGGGCGCCTGGTACGGCTATGGCCGCTACATGCCTCTCGCGGCCGAGACAAAGCCCGTCCTCAAGCCTTCCGCCAACCCTTCTGCCATCGTCGCCACCTCCGACTCCGACGACCGGCCCCACTTCGTAAAGCGCTCCACGGACGACACCTCCTCCACGGCCCCAAAGCCCGGCTCCACGACCTCTCCAACGGCCGACCCCGATCGTCCTTCCATGTCTCGCCGCTCCGGGTCGAGCGATGCCCCGGCAAGCAGCATCCCCGCCAGCAACGCGCCCAGCTCTCCCGGCACCGCAGACGTTCCCGACACGGATCCCGAGCGCCCGACTCTCAAACGTCATGATGCCAAGGATGAGAAGGAAGCCGAGAAGCGCCGCAGAAAAGAGAGCGGCTCCGGCGTCACCGCCATGGGAAGCTCCCTTAACGAAGACCCCGATCGCCCCTCGATCCGACGTGGGAAAGTGGAGTCCCCACAGGCAGCCCCGGCCCTCACAGGCCTTCCGGCCGACATCCATCAGGCCGTCGTCGTCTCCGACCCCGCCAACCGCGAACCTCATCTCTTCACGCGCGACTGGGAATCCTCGACTGAACGTGCCGAGACCCTCGCCGCTCTTCAAAAGCTCGCTGATCCTCTCGCTCGACAGTACCTCGCCACCAATCACCTCCAGCCCGGTTCCCCTGCTGCGACCGGCCTGTCCGTTGCTCACTCGGCAGGTTCTTCCTCCGCTATCCCGAGCACCCCAGCCGACAGCTCCGACCCTGGGCCACCGCGGATGAAGCGCGGCAAGCCCACAGATCTGCAGACAAGTTCACCTCCCAACACCTCTCCCGAAGTGTCCTCACCCAAAGCTACAGCTCCCGGTCGGGTCAGCGCCCGCCGCAGCGCCCATCGCGCCCCTTCCTCGGTCGCAGCCAGGACCGCAGCCAAAGCTGCGCCCACCCTCATCTTCACGACCGAGCAACTGTCAGGGTTCACCCTCAGCTACGGCGGCCTGCCTACCTTCGTTTACACCGCCGCCGTCCCCACGGTCGGCGGTCCGCTCGTCCGCATCACCGTTCTCGCACAGCGCCTTCCCTCAGGCGAGCTCCAGACATCGCTGACCTCCATCACCGACGACGCCCACCTCGACCGCACCCCCTGGATGCGCCTGGTCGACGCTGTAGACCCCAATGCCTCGCATCGTGCAAGCTTGCTCTTTGAGCTCCGCGCGCACACCGGCCGCCAGTTCGCGCTCTACTCCTTGCTGTCGGCTCATGCAGAGCAGACCTTCGTCACGCGTGTCATCCAGTAGCTCTGCATCCAACGGGACTGACCCGCAGCCCGGCTCCCCAACGCCGCTCTGCGCTGGCTACACTATCCCAGATGAGTGATATCGACCCTAACCCCTCCTCTAAGCCGCAGATAGCCCTCCTCTTCCCCGGCCAGGGATCCCAGTACGTCAGTATGGGCCGCGCCTTCTTTGACTCCGTTCCTGCCGCGCGCGCGGTCTTCGAAGAGGCCGACGACGCCCTTGGGTTCTCTCTCTCCAAGCTCATCTTCGAGGGCCCCGAAGAAGACCTTAAGCTGACCGAGCACACCCAGCCTGCCATTCTGACGGCCTCCATCGCCACCCTTCGTGTCCTCTCGCCCGAGCTCGCGTCCCGCGGCCTCTCGGTTGCGTTTGCTGCCGGCCATTCCCTCGGTGAGTACACCGCGCACGTCGCCGCCGGCACAGTCACCTTCGCCGACGCGGTCCGCATCGTCCGCGTCCGTGGGCAATTCATGCAGAACGCCGTTCCCGCCGGCCAGGGAGCCATGGCTGCCATCCTTGGTCTCGCAGCCCACCGCATCAACGATATTTGTGCTGCCGTCTCCGACGAGCTCACCCAGGCCCCGCCCCGCAACCCCGCAGATCCTACAGAGCAAGCCGCCGCCGCTCTTGACGCCCTCAAGGACCCCGCCAATCCCGCCAGCACCCCGGTCGAGGCCGCATCCCGCATCAACGCCGTTGTCTCTCCTGCC
>DATLMQ010000057.1:0-3748 GCA_035537215.1 Acidobacteriaceae bacterium | reverse complement strand
GGGCAGGACCTCGAAGGTGGCCTTGAAGCGCAGGGGCTGGCCTTCGGCGAGCTGGAGCTCGGAGACCTGGGGCTGCGAGATGGGCTGGAGGTTCTGGGACTCGAGGGCGTGGCGGAACTTGTCGGTGACGAGGCCTTCGAGGACCTCCTGACGGACGTCCTTGGCGAAGCGGGACTTGATGAGCGACTCGGGGACCTTGCCGGCGCGGAAGCCGGGGATGCGGGCGAGCTTGGCGTAGCGCTTGGTTACCTTGTGAAAGGCCTTGTCCACGTCTTCGGCGGGGGCTTCGACCTCGATGGAGCGGGTGAGGTCGGGGTTCAGCGTGGGCGCGTGGTGATGGTGCTCGTGGCCGGCGTGATCATGGTCGTGATCGTGATCGTGGGCCTCGTGGGTGTGGGCAGCTTCGGTTCCGGCCGGGGTGGCGGAGGAGGTCTCTTCGTTGGTTTCTGTGGGGCTCAAACTGATCGTCTCGATGAGGGAGTGAGGGGCGAAGGAACGCGCAGGACGCGGTGCAATAGCACCGCCGGCCCCGGGCTTCGCCGGTCCAATGCAAGGATACGGGGCGGCGGGGTGAGGGTCAAACCTGCCGCGGCGGCCCGGGGTCCGGCTAGGGGATGTTGGAGGAGGGGGTGATGGTGAAAGAGGAGGTGGAGTTGCGGGCGGAACTGCCGGGGCCGGTGTCGGGAAGCCGGAGCGAGAAGATCTCCAGGCGGACGTGCCACTGGAGGCTTTCGCCGGGCTGGAGGGTGACGAGGCCGGTCTGGGCCTGGCCGGTCCACTGGTGGCCGAGGGGGTCGTCGACGTTGGTGTCGGGCTCGACCGAGATCCAGGACTGGCCGTTGGGCGCGATGACGCGAAGGAACTTGATGCTGTTGGTGAGCGGGGTGAGGCGCAGACCGTAGCCGGCGGTGAGGTTGCGGATCTCGACGATGGGGCCGTCGCCGAGGATGCCGCTCTGGAGCTCGGTGAAGGTGTCGTTGAGGCCGATGTCGCCGAGCGGAGTGCCGCGGGCGTGGATGAAGTCGATGGGCGTGCCGACGGTGGAGGTGAGCTTGCCGGAGGGAAGGCCGGTGCGGTGGTCGACGTCGACGCGGGTGATGGAGGGGATGGTGAGGCGGACGTCGGAGCGGTTGCCGGGGAGCGCGAAGACGGGGTGCCAGCCGATGCCGGCGGGCATGGGGACCTGGCCGGTGTTGTGCTCGGTGACGGTGAGGTCGAAGCTGCGGCCGGCGAGCTCGGCGCGGATGGTGACGTCGGTCATGGAGGGCCACTGGCCGGAAAAGGAGCCGGCGTGATAGAGGGCGGAGACGGCCTGGCCTTCGGGGACGCTGTCGGTGCCGAGGTTGTCGGAGGCGAGATCGAGGAGCATGCCGAGGGTGGAGACGGTGGCTCCGGGACGAGAGGGCGGGAAGGTGATGCGCTGGCCCTGCCAGATGCTTTCCAGCGTGCTGGAGCTGGAAGTAGGAGAGCCGGTGAGGCGGCCGGCCCAGGGAGCGAGGACGGCGGCACCACAGGTGGCGCTGACGCTGCCGTTGGCGTCGTCGCCGGAGCCGGTGAGGATGCGGCTGGCGTCGGAGAGGGAGGGTGCGACCAGGAGGGGGACCTCGCCGCGGCCGGGGACGCTGGCGGTGATCTGGAGGACGTTCATGCCGCGGCCGGGGAGGAGGGTGGCGGAGATGAGCTCGGGCTCGCCGCCGATGGCGGTGGGGTTGCGGCGGAGGATGACGGCATCCTGTCCACCGGGGCCGGTGGGCAGAGGGGGCTGGAGGTTGGCGGGGATGACGTGGGAGCGGATGCGGGTGTAGTTGCCGCGGTGGGCCTCGTGCGCGGCGAAGAGAAAGATGGCGCAAAACAGAGCCACAAGAATGGGCGTGAGATAGCCGGAGGTGCTGAAGCGGCGAAAGCGCGAGGCCGCGTGCGAGTCGCTCGACAGCCGTTTACCCAGGTCCATGCGTTTGTCTTCTCCAGCTCTCGCGCCAATGGCCCGGGGGTGGCCTGGCAGCGCTCGGCGTGCGATGCCGGAGCGTTTCGAGAGGTCCAGGGCCCGCAGTCCCCAACGAATAGTATCGTCTGGGAGACGCTGTTGGTTAGACGAGTATCAGAGACGGTTCGGGTGATCCAAAGCAGCCGGGGAGAAGCACTTCCGGTGCTGGAGCAGGTGGGGCAGGAGATTGCGGGGTGCGAGCGCTGCCCGCGGCTGCGGGTGTACTGCAAGGGGATCGGCGAACGGAAGCGGCGGGCGTATCTCGATCAGGTGTACTGGGCGCGGCCGGTGCCGGGGTTTGGGGATCCGAAGGCGCGGGTGCTGACGCTGGGACTGGCTCCGGGAGCGCATGGAGGGAACCGGACGGGGAGGATCTTTACGGGCGACGGCTCGGGGGACTTCCTGTATCCGGTGCTGCATGAGGCGGGGTTCGCGAACCAGCCGACGTCGGTGCGGCGGGAGGATGGACTGCGGCTGCGGGGGATGTGGATCAGCGCGGTGGTGCGGTGTGCGCCGCCGGGCGATAAACCCACACCGGCCGAGATACGCGAGTGCGGACGACACCTGGCCGCGGAGCTGGCGGCGCTTTCGCGGGTGCGGGTGGTGGTGTGCCTGGGCAGGATTGCGTGGGACGGATATCTGGCGCACCTGCTGCGGGAGGGCGTGATCGAGCGGCGGTCGGCGTTCGCCTTCGGGCATGGGGCACAGTACGCTCTGCCGCATGGGCTGACGCTGCTGGGGAGCTATCACCCGTCGCTGCGGAATACGAATACGGGCAGGCTGGACCGGGCGATGCTGCTGCGCGTTTTTGTGCGGGCGCGGGAGCTGGCGGGGCTGTGAGGGCTGGCGGGTGTGGAGGAGATTTCCACCGCAGAATGCAAAACATTGACCAACCTCCTCCCGTGACGGCGAATCACAGGGAATGCGAACCGTTGGAGGTGAAGCATGCGTTCCAAAGCTTTCTGGATTGCCTTCGGGCTGGGGGCACTGGCCGGTGGTGTAGCGGCCCTGCTGTATGCGCCGCAGTCGGGGATTGTGACCCGGCGGAAGCTGCGCCGCAGCGCGGAAGACCTGAGCGACAGCCTGCAGGATGCGGGCGATTACCTGAAGGAACAGGCGGAGCGTCTGAGCAAAGAGGCGCAGAAGCTGATCGACAACAGCAAGGAACAGCTGGGCTCCGCCGTGGACATGGCGAGCGGGTATGTGAAGACCGCGAACAAGGCGGCTACGCGATTGATGTAAAGGAATACAGATCAGGGCTTCGGGAGAGCCTTGATCTGTAGCGGGCGGCTTGGGCAAGCCGCGGGCAAGCGAAAGGGCGCGCTGAAAAGCGCGCCCTTCGTTTTTGCGGATCGGGTTTTAGACGTTGGTGAGCGCCAGGCCGGCAAACTTCTCTTCGCCCTCGGAGGAGATGGGGCGGTAGAAGAGCTGGTTGGCGTCGAGGTAGACCTCGAGGAAGGCCGGGCGCTCAGCGATGCCGCCACCGATCAGGGCTTCGGAGAGGGGATCCTCGATGAAGCGCTGCAGCGCGCGGCGGAGAGGACGGGCACCGTAGCTGCGGTCGGTGACGGTCTTCTCGAGGATCCAGCGCTTGGCGTCCTCCTGGACCGAGATGGTGATGGCCTTGTGGACGAGGTTGACGTTGAGCTGCTGGATGAGAAGCTCGAGGATCTGGAGCAACTCGTTGTCTGTCAGCGCGGTAAAGACGATGACTTCATCCAGGCGATTCAGGAACTCGGGGTTGAAGGTGCGCTTGACCTCGCC
>DATLMQ010000056.1:0-2168 GCA_035537215.1 Acidobacteriaceae bacterium | reverse complement strand
ACGGACCGTCCATCCTGCACAGCCGTCACGCTGCATCCGTTGCCCAGGTGCGCGATCACGCTCTTCGACCGCAGCTCCGGCCCCATAAGATGCACCGCCGACTCCAGCGAAAGCCCGTGCGCGCCATAGCGCTGCACGCCGCCTTCGATCGCCTCCGCCGGCAGCGGAAGGCGGCGCGCGCGCTCCGGCATCGTGCGATGAAACGCCGTGTCCAGGCACACGATCTGCGGAAGTGCAGGGAAGCGCTCCACCATGGCATCGATCAGCGCCAGCGCCGCCGGCGTATGCAGCGGAGCCAGATCCTTCGCCCGTTCCAGCTCCGCTCGCACCTCTGGGGTCAGCCGCTGATGCTCGAGCACGTGCGCTCCGCCGTGCACCACCCTGTGCCCCACCGCCTCCACGCTCGCCATCTCTTCGTGAAGCTGATCGAACACCAGCTTCGCCGCCGCAGCCAGATCTCCCAACGGTTGCGTGCTCTCGCGAATCACCTTCCCGTTCGCATCGTGCGCGCTGAACCTGCTCGCCGGGGATCCGATCGATTCAGCCTCCCCCGCAAGCAGCGTCTCCGCCGCATCACCCGAGACCTGGAACAGACCGAACTTCAGCGACGACGAGCCGGCATTCAGAGCCAGCACCCGCTTCCCCACGCCGGCGCTCACGGCTACAGGTCCCATTTCCACTCGCGGATCTCGGGCATGTCCTCCCCAAACTGGCTTACGTACAGCTTGTGCTCCTGGCGCTTCTGCTGGTACCAGTCGCGCGTTTCGGTCAGGTGCGGCGCCAGCCTCGGAACCCTCTCCACCGCATCCAGCGCCAGCTGAAAGCGGTCCAGCTGATTCAGCACCGTCATGTCGAACGGCGTGGTCGTCGTGCCCTCTTCCTTGTAGCCGCGCACATGCAGGTTGTCATGGTTCGCACGCTTGTACGTCAGCTCATGCACAATGCGCTGGTACCCATGGAACGCAAAGATGCACGGCGTATCGCGCGTAAAGATCGCGTCGTAGTCGATGTCCGTAAGCCCGTGCGGATGCGCATCCGGCGTCTGCAGCGCCAGCAGGTCCACGACGTTCACCACCCGTATGCGAATATCCGGAATCCGCTTGCGCAGCATGCTGGTCGCCGCCAGCGCCTCCATCGTCGGAATGTCGCCGCAGCAAGCCATCACCACGTCCGGTTTGCCGTCGTCGTTGCTCGCCCACTCCCATACGCCCATGCCCACGGTGCAGTGCTGCACCGCCGCTTCCATGTCGAGATACTGCAGCGCCGGCTGCTTGCCTGCGACGATCAGGTTCACGTAGTTGCGGCTGCGCAGGCAGTGGTCCGCCACCGACAGCAGCGTATTCGCGTCGGGCGGAAGATAGATGCGCACCACGTCCGCCTTCTTGCTCGCGACGTGATCGATAAACCCCGGATCCTGGTGCGAAAACCCGTTGTGATCCTGCCGCCACACATGCGAGCTCAGCAGGTAGTTCAGCGAGGCAATCGGCTTCCGCCACGGCAGGTGGCGCATCGATTTCAGCCACTTCGCATGCTGGTTGAACATCGAGTCGATGATGTGGATGAACGCCTCGTAGCAGCTGAAAAACCCATGCCGGCCGGTCAGCAGATAGCCCTCCAGCCAGCCCTGGCACATGTGCTCGCTCAGCACCTCCAGCACGCGCCCGTCCGGCGAGAGGTTCTCATCCACCTCTTCGTACGCCCCCATCCACTCCTTCGGCGAGACCTCGTAGATCTCCTCCAGCCGGTTCGACGCCGTCTCGTCGGGACCGAACACACGGAAGTTCGCCGCTTCCAGGTTCAGCTTCATCACGTCGCGCAGAAAGTCTCCCAGGATCCGCGTCGCCTCCTGCACCGTCTGCCCCGGCGTCACCTCCACCGCGTAGTCGCGGAAGTGCGGCATGTTCAGCGGCTTCAGCAGCACGCCGCCATTCGCATGCTGGTTCATCCCCATCCGGTGCAGGCCCGTAGGCGCCAGCGCCGCCAGGTCCGCTCGCAGCCGGCCGTTCTCATCGAACAGCGTCTCCGGCTTGTAGCTGCGCATCCATGCCTCGAGCGCCGCCAGATGCTCGGGGTTCGTGCGCACCCCATCGATCGGCACCTGGTGCGCGCGCCACGTTCCCTCCACCGGCTTTCCGTCCACAAACTTCGGCCCCGTCCAGCCCTTCGGC
>DATLMQ010000055.1:0-6451 GCA_035537215.1 Acidobacteriaceae bacterium | reverse complement strand
GGGCAGATTACGAAAAAGCTGCAACACAGCCACAGAAGCCGTTGGCTGCGTCGCAGCGAAAAGACCACCAGTGGCCAGACCAGGTAAAACTGCTCCTCGATGGCTAGCGACCAGAAGTGCGCCAGCGGCAGCGCCGAGGGCCCTGGGTAGGCATACATCGGAGGCGCAACCAGGGCCGTGTTCTGCAAATACAGCGCCAGCGAAACCAGCTCATGGCTATAGCGCATCCCCAGCAACAGCGCTCCCAAGGCATAGATGGCCAGCACACCGTAGTACAGCGGAAAGATCCGTAACGCGCGCCGTGCGTAGAACTTGCGGAAGAACCCCGGGTCCGGCAGCGAATCCAGCAGGATGCCCGTAATCAGAAAGCCTGATAGGGCAAAGAACAGGTCCACCCCGGTCGCGCCGAATGCAAACGCCTGGCGAACCGCGAACGTGACCGGTCCCTGCGGGGTTCCCGGGAACACATGTGAAGCCACCACGCCCAGAAGCGCCAGCCCACGCACACCATCGAGCGCCGGTATATGCCGGGCATAAGGGCTCCCCTCTGCAGGCAAGCCGGACCCGGACCGCATTCGCGTAGACTCATTCACAACCCTGTGTCTAGGCTACAGGAGCATTCGTCCCCGTTCCGGCCTGGCAGCCCACGTCCTCTGCAAAACCTCAGGAGAATGATGCCTCTGCACGTCCGCCTCCCTCTGTTCACGTGTGCCGCCGCCATGCTCGCGCTCGCTCCGGTAGCCCTCGCCCAGCAGGCCGTTCCCGCTCCCTCCGTCAAACCCCTCGAGCAGATGCCGTACTCGCCCTCGCTCGATGTCTCCAGCCTCGACCGCAGCGTCGATCCATGCGTGGACTTCTACAAGTTCTCCTGCGGTGGCTGGCAGAAGAACAATCCCATCCCGCCCGACCAAGCCACCTGGAACGTGTACGCCAAGCTCACCAATGAGAACCAGCAGTTCCTCTGGGGCATTCTCGAAGCCGATGCCAAAGCCGCCAGCCGCACGCCCGTGCAGCAGAAGGTCGGCGACTACTTCCAGTCCTGCATGAATACCGGTGCTGTCGACGCCGCCGGCCTCAAGCCGCTTACCCGGGCGCTCGCCCGGCTCGACTCCCTGAAAACCCGCGAGGCGCTCATCGCCGCGCTCACCCCGCTCCACCATGAACAGCCAGGCAGCTTCTTCTTCGCCTCCGGCACCGGCCAGGATGCCATCAACTCCTCCCTCATAATTGTCGAACTGGGCGCCGGTGGCCTCGGCCTGCCCGACCGCGACTACTACCTCAAGACCGATCCGCACAGTGTTGAGCTGCTCAAGAAGTACGTGGCCTTCGTCGCGCAGATGCTCACCCTTGGCGGCGAACCGGTCGATAAGGCGAAGACCGATGCCGACGCGATCCTGCGCATCGAAACCGCTCTCGCGAAGGCCTCGCTCACGCGCGTAGATCGTCGCGATCCGCACAAGATCTATCACATGATGTCGGTCGCCGAGCTCTCTCAGCTTGCGCCCGCCATTGACTGGCCCCGCTACTTCACCACCCAGGGCGCGCCGGGTGTCGCCAAGCTCAACGTCTCGCAGCCCGAGTTCGTGAAAGCCGTGCAGTCCGAGCTCACCACAGAGCCCGTCGAAAATCTTCGCGCCTACCTCCGCTTCCATCTTCTTACCGGCGCCGCTCCCTATCTCGCCAAGCCCTTCGAGCAGGCCAACTTCGACTTCTACTCCCGTACTCTCCGCGGCATCGCAGCTCAGCCGCCGCGCTGGAAGACCTGCGTCCGAGCCGTGGATCGCAACCTCGGCGAAGCACTCGGCCAGGAGTTCGTCGCCCGCACCTTTTCAGCGGACATGAAGGGCAAGACCCAGCTCATGACCGAGCAGATCGAGACCGCCATGGGCCAGGAGATCGAAAGCCTCGACTGGATGAGCCCCCCCACCAAGGCTGAGGCTATGCGCAAGCTCCACGCCATCCGCAACAAGATCGGCTATCCGGCTAACTGGCGCGACTACAGCACCCTCACGGTCAGCCGTGACGACTATTTCAACGACGTTCTGAACGCCTACAGGTTCGAAGACGCACGCGAGTGGCATAAGCTCGGCAAGCCGGTCGACCTGAACGAATGGGGCATGACGCCGCCCACCGTCAATGCCTATTTCGACCCTCAGATGAACGACATCAACTTCCCCGCCGGTGTGCTGCAGCCGCCGCTGTATGACCCCAGGCTCGACGACGCGCCCAACTATGGAAACACTGGCGCCACCATCGGCCATGAGCTCACCCATGCCTTCGACGACGAGGGCCGGCAGTTCGATGCGAAGGGCAACCTCCGCGACTGGTGGACCTCGGAAGACGCTAAGGGCTTCGAGACCCGCATCAACTGCATCCGCGGCCAGTACGCCGGATATGTCGTCGTCGACGACATCCACATCAACTCCAGGCTCACCAGCGGCGAAGACGTCGCCGATCTCGGTGGCACGCTGCTCGCCTACATCGCCTGGAAGGCACAGGAGGCGGGCAAGCCACCCCTTCAGGATGTCGAAGGCTTCACCCCCGACCAGCGCTTCTTCATCGGCATGGGGCAATGGGCCTGCGAGAACGCGCGCCCCGAGGACCTCCGCGTTCACGCCGCCACGGACCCGCATTCCCCCGGCTTCGCCCGCATCAACGGCGTCGTCTCCAACATGCCTGAATTCCAGAAGGCCTTCGGTTGCAAAGCCGGCCAGCCCATGGTGCATACCCCGACCTGCAAGGTTTGGTAGGCCGGCCGCCCCCCGGGCGCCTGGTCTACGTAGTCCACGAGGATCTGCCTCACGTCGGCGGCTCGCTCCGTGTGGGCTGCCACCGCCTGATGCCCAAGTCCGCTCCCTGCGGTAACTCCGGTACCCTGGCGTGCCCACGCCGCAGGCGCCTCCAGTCCGGTTCTGCGCCTTCTCTTCGCCTGCTTCGCGAGCCTCAGAGGAGGTACTTCGGGGTACGGTCCGGAGCTTTCGGCGTGGTATACTTTCCACACGGGTGAAATTGCAGATTAACCCTGTATTTATAGGGGTTTGCGCTATGTAAGCGCCCCTGCGCTCCCGGTCTGATTGGAGCTCACACTTCGTGCCAGAAAACGCCTCCCCTGCGACCCCCGAATCCACGCCGCCTCTCCCTGCGACGGGTAACTACACCGGCGCCAACATCACGGTGCTCGAAGGCCTTGCCGCCGTTCGCCTTCGCCCCGCCATGTACATCGGCTCCACGGGAGAGCAGGGTCTGCACCACCTCGTCTATGAGGTCGTCGACAACTCCGTCGATGAGGCGCTCGCCGGCTACGCTACCCGCATCGACTGCACCATCCATGCCGACAACTCCATCACCGTCGTCGATGACGGCCGCGGCATCCCCGTCGACAACAAGACCTTGCCCACGGGCGAGACCATGCCTGCCGTGCAGGTCGTACTCACCAAGCTTCACGCCGGCGGCAAGTTCGACGCCTCCAACTACAAAGTCTCGGGCGGCCTCCACGGCGTCGGGGTCAGCTGCGTCAACGCGCTCGCCGAAGAGTTCGATGTCGAGATCTGGCGTGACGGCTTCGCCTGGGAGCAGGACTACTCCAAGGGCGACCCTATCTCCGAGCTCCGCAAGATGGGCCCCTCCAAGCGCCGCGGCACCAAGATCCACTTCCTCCCTGACAAGTCGATCTTCACCGTCTCCGAGTACAACTACGACACTCTCGCCGGCCGCCTCCGTCAGCTCGCGTTCCTGAACAAGGGCATCGAGATCACCCTCACGGACGAGCGCGCCACCGATGCCAAGTCCGGCGAGTTCAAGACCCAGAGCTTCAAATACAACGACGGTATCGCCGGCTTTATCAAGCACCTCAACAAAGGCAAGCAGGTCCTGCACGAAAAGCCGATCTACATGGAAGCCGAAGCCGGCACCCTCGTCATGGAGATCGCGCTCCAGTACAACGACTCCTACTCCGAGACCGTCTTCTCCTTCGCCAACAACATCAACACCGTTGACGGCGGCACCCACCTCTCCGGCTTCCGCACCGCGCTCACCCGTACCATCAACGCCATCGGCCAGGGCATGGGCCTCTTCAAGGACGTCAAGGAGAATCTCTCCGGCGACGACGTCCGCGAAGGCCTCGTCGCCGTCGTCTCGGTCAAACTGCCGCAGCCGCAGTTTGAAGGCCAGACCAAAGGCAAGCTCAACTCCGACGTCGCCGGCCAGGTGCAAGCCTTCGTCAACGAGCGCCTCGGCGCCTTCCTCGAGCAGAATCCGCCCGTCGCCCGCAAGATCATCTCCAAGGCCATTGACGCCGCCCGCGCCCGCGAGGCCGCACGCAAGGCCCGTGACCTCACCCGCCGCAAGGGTGCGCTCGACGGCGGCGGCCTCCCCGGCAAGCTCGCCGACTGCTCCGAGCGCCGCCCCGAGATGTGCGAGCTCTACCTCGTCGAGGGTGAGTCCGCCGGCGGCACCGCCAAGCAGGGCCGTGACCGCAAGTTCCAGGCCATCCTTCCCCTTAAGGGCAAGATCCTCAACGTCGAAAAAGCCCGTTACGACAAGATGCTCGGACATGAAGAAATCCGTGCCATGATCACGGCGCTCGGCACCGGCATCGGCAAGGACGACTTTGACATCGCCAAGCTGCGCTACGGCAAGCTCATCCTCATGACCGACGCCGACGTCGACGGCTCGCACATCCGTACCCTTCTGCTTACCTTCTTCTTCCGCCACATGCAGGAACTCATCAAGCGGGGCAACGTCTACATCGCCCAGCCGCCGCTCTACCGCATCAAGAAGGGCAAGTTCGAGCAGTACATCAAGGATGACCGCGAGTACGTCCAGGTCATGGTCAAGCGGGCCTCCGACGGCATGGTGATCCGCTACGGTGACGCCGGTGCCAGGCTCGAAGGCAAAGAGCTCACCAGGTACATGTCGCAGCTCAACGACTACCTCGGCTTCTTCGACAAGGTCTCCAAGAAGCTCCGCAACGACGAGGTCGTCCGCGCCTTTGCCGAGATCTTCGGCAATGAAGGAAAGGATTCCGTTCGCCGCACCGACTTCGAGTCTCCTGACAAGCTTAAGCAGATGCGCGCCCGCCTCCTTGATCTCTCCAAGCTCCACCAGTTCAAGGCCGTCTCCGATGTCGAGCGCGACGAAGAGCACCAGACCTACTCGGTCTCCTTCACCGATGCGCAGGGCGCCGTCCGCCACATCGACTGGACTCTCGCCGCCGCGCCCGAGTCGCGCCAGCTGCTGGCCAAGCAGGCCCAGCTCGGCGAAGCCCTCACCGGTCCCTTCCTCATCGAGTACGCCACCACCCCCGAAGCCTCCAAAAAGGCCGATACCGTCGTCAGCGCCACGCCTTCCCAGGCTGAGCTCGACGAGGCCGACGAGATCGAGCAGGAAGAAGGCGTCAACGAGACCATCGCCGCCGCCCCCGGCACCGTCGCCGAAGCCAAGCCCGGCAAGCGCAACAGCAAGGCCTCGCAGGACCCCGTCGAAAAGAAGTTCGTCCGCGACGTCTTCGAGTACGTCATCGAGCAGGGCCGCAAGGAGTACCAGGTCCAGCGCTACAAGGGCCTCGGCGAAATGACCGCTCCCCAGCTCTGGGAGACCACCATGGACCCGGCCCGCCGCACGCTCCTCCAGGTCAAGCTCGAAGACATCGCCGCTACCGAGGAGATCTTCACCACCCTCATGGGAGAAGACGTCGAAGCCCGCCGCAAGTTCATCGAAGAAAACGCCCTCGACGTGAAGAACCTCGACATCTAAACCACGCCTTCATTCAACGACAGAGGCCGCACTCCAGTGCGGCCTTCGTCGTTTCTGCGGAGATTCCGCGACGTACGCTCCAGTACGATAGCCCTGATGATCACCCACCCCAAGCGCGCCCTTGTCACCGGAGGCGCGGGCCTCATCGGCTCCCACATCGTCGATCTCCTGATGCGCGAAGGCTACACCGTTCGCATCCTCGACAACCTCGAGCCCCAGACCCACAAGCAGGGCAAGCCCTCCTGGATCAACCCGCGGGCTGAATTCATCCACGGCGAAGTCCAGGACGCCGCCACCATGCGCGCCGCCCTCCAGGACATCGACATCGTCTTCCACGAGGCAGCCTACGGCGGCTACATGCCCGAGATGGCCAAGTACGTCCTCGTCAACAGCTTCGGCACAGCCCAGATGCTCGAACTCATCCGCGACGAAAAGCTCCCCATCAGAAAAGTCGTCGTCGCCAGCTCACAAGCCGTCTACAGCGAAGGCGCCGCCCTCTGCCCCATCCACGGCCATGTCGTCCCTCTGCTCCGCCCAGTCGAGCAGCTCCGCACCGGCGACTTCGCCGTCCACTGCCCCGTCCTCGTCGACGACAAGTCGTGCGGCAAGATCACCTCCTCCGTCCCAACTCCCGAAAGCACCCCGGGCGGCGGCGAAACCGTCTACGCCCTCACCAAAGTCGACCAGGAGAAGCTGG
>DATLMQ010000054.1:0-6773 GCA_035537215.1 Acidobacteriaceae bacterium | reverse complement strand
ATGAGTCCTTCGATGGTCTCACCGTCCTGAAATCGAACGCGGACCCAAAGGCATTCGGTGGCTGGCAGGTGGTCGTGGAAGCGAAGGTCGCGGCGGCGGACTTCGCCGGCGAAGTCACGCACGAAAAAGACTGCTTTGACGTTGTCCAGAGGGACGTCTTCAAAGGCGCCTGAGTCGAGACGACGCACCCGAATGCTTTCGCGGTCCTGATCCTCGATCGAGAGGCTGCCGGCCTGGGTGGTCCAATCTGCCTTCTCCGTAAAGCCCTTGAGGGGGCCATCCGTTCTCTGGACGACGACTCTGTAGTACGACTCTGAATCAAGCATTCTTGCGGAGACCATTACGCCCGTTTCGGGGATAGTTCATATTGTTTGATCTTGTAGAGAAGCGCCTTGTAGCTGATCTGCAACTCGCTGGCAGCGGCCTTGCGGTTCCAGCCCTTGCTTTCGAGCATCTGTGCGATGGCACTGGCCTCCGCTTCTCCCTTGAGGCTGCGGACGATCTGCTTGAGACCGGCACCGTCGGGATCGGCAGAGCCGTTGGCTTCGGTACGGAAGGGCGAGAAAGGATTCATCTCGGCCAGGATGGGACGCTCGTCCCCGAGGATGAAGTAGCGGTTCACAACGTTTTCGAGCTCGCGGAGATTGCCGGGCCAGGCGTAACGGCCGAAGGCCTCGAGCAGCGCAGGGGAGAGCGGGAGCGGGGCACCGCCATACTTCTTGGCAACTTTGCGCATGAAGTAGGTGGAGAGCAGCGGGATCTCCTCGCGGCGCTCGCAGAGCGGAGGGATGGAGAGGGAGAAGCCGTTGAGGCGATAGTAAAGGTCTTCGCGGAAAGACTTCTGCGCGATGGAGGCCTTCATGTTGATGTTGGTCGCGGCGATCACGCGGACGTCGACCTTCATGCTGGAACGGCTGCCGAGGCGGGAGAAGGTTCCGTCCTGGAGAACCTGCAGGAGCTTGGCCTGGAGGATGGCGGGCATCTCTCCGATCTCGTCGAGGAAGATGGTGCCGCCGGTGCAGACTTCGAACTTTCCGGGCTTGGTTTTGACGGCACCGGTAAAGGCGCCCTGCTCGTAGCCGAAGAGTTCGCTTTCAAGGAGGTCGGCGGGCATGGCCGCGCAGTTCACCTTGAGGAACATGCGGTGGCTGCGATTGGACATCTTGTGCGTATAGAGGGCCAGGATCTCCTTGCCGGTGCCGCTTTCGCCGAGGATGAGGACCGGGATGTCGGAGCGGGCTACGAGGGCCGCCTGGGCCTGGAGCTCGCACATACGCTTGCTGGAGCGGACGAAGGAGTGTGTCTCGTCGAGGGCGATCTCCTGAGGCTCGGCGGTGATGGCCTTTCTGGCCGCGGCGAGATGCTCCTCGATGGCACTTTCGAGATTGCCGTCCATGAACGGCTTGAGGACGATGCCGCGAGCGCCGACGCGGGTGACCACTTCGAGGTCCTTCACCTCTGCGGTGCAGGAGAGCATGATGATGGGCACTTCGGGCAGGGTGGCGCGGATGTGCGAGAGCACGGTGAGGGACTTCTCCATGCTTTCCCACTCGAGCAGGATGAGGTCCGGGGAGACGGTGTTGCCGAGTTCCAGGAGCAAGGGCCGCTCTTCGGAGAAGACCTTGAGGGTGTAGTCACAGGCGAGCGTGCGGCTGAGGTACTCCAGTACCGCTGGATTGGAGTCGAGTGCGAAGATGCGTGGCACGGTATGAGAAGCAGCCATTTTCTCCGGATAGAGGGGCCGAGAGGCCAATCTTTCTGTGTAAAGCGGTCGAGCCAACGACGTGAGCATTCCCGAGACTCCGGCAACAGACTTGAAGATCGACGCCTGGCCCGCTTCTATCTCAAGCGTGGCAGCAGACTTGCGGCGGCCCCGGGGATGAGCTTTCGGATGCGAACTGGGGCCCGTGGGTCGGCTTCAGTGTAGCGGTAGACCCCAAGGAAGGGAAGAAGTTTGCACTTATGTGGGCAAAAATATTCATACATACCTGTGGGGAAGGAGGTGATTGTGTCCGAAGTTCTGAGATCTTCCCGGCAGGGGGGATGCTGGTTAACCGTTTTGGGGATGGATTCAGTGATCTACGTGTGCGATAGGTAAATGGAACAGTACGTGCAAGGGAAGTTCATGAATCTTCTTGTGAGCTTGTAGAGCGATTGAGAGAGTTTGGATCAAACTCATGAACGTAACCCAATTCCACGATTTGCCTCCTGCCGAGCTCGCCTTTGGGCGAACGCCGGCGATGCAGGCTATCCGGCAGAAGCTCGAAAGCGTTGCCGGAACGGGCGTGCCGGTGCTGCTGCAGGGCGAGAGCGGCACGGGCAAAGAGGTCTGCGCTCGATTCCTGCACCTGTTTTCACGACGGACCAAAGGGTCACTGGTGAAGGTAAGCTGTCCGGCTATCCCCGAAAGCCTGATGGAGACTGAACTCTTTGGCTACGAAAAAGGAGCCTTCACCGGGGCGCACACGACCAAGCGCGGCCGCGTGGAAGAGGCGCACAACGGGACCTTGTTTCTTGACGAGGTGGGAAGCCTGGACCTCCCGGCGCAGAGCAAGTTGCTGCAGGTGTTGCAGGACGGCAGCTTTGTGCGCGTGGGTGGGCATGTGACCCGCACGATCGAGACGCGGCTGGTTTCCTGCGCTAACAGAGACCTTCAGAGCCAGGTAGAGGAAGGCAGCTTCCGACTGGACCTTCTGTATCGAATCAACGCCGTGACGATCAGCTTGCCACCTCTGCGGCAGCGGCGGGAGGAGATCGCTCCGCTGATCGAGTACTTCACGGAGATGAACTCCAGGACGTTCAAGCTGGAGCCAAGGCCGCTTTCGCGGGCGACCATCCACCTGATGGAGCGCTACACCTGGCCGGGAAATATCCGCCAACTGGCCAATCTTGTACGGAGCTATGTGCTGATTGGCGATGAGGAACTGCTGGCGGCCGAGTTGGTGCCGCAATCGCTGACAGCCGAGAGCATTGTTGCCGGAATCGACATCACCCAACCGATCTCGCTGAAGCGCATTACGAAGAAGGCGACGCTGGATCTGGAAAGGCAGATCATTCTGAAGGTGCTGAAGAGCAACGGATGGAACCGCCAGAAGACCGCGAAGTGGCTGCAGATGAGCTATCGGTCGCTGCTGTACAAGCTCAATGATGTTGAGGCGGCCGAGCTGAAACGCACTCCGCCGCCACCGCTGGCCGGAGAAGAACCCTCGACCAGGACGGTGCGGCCCAGTCTTGGGCCAACTCGGCGGCTCTCAGACGGTGGACATGTCGTATAGTTGTGGAAACCCCAGTCTTCCAGTACCAATAACCCTCGCCCCCGGGAGTGTGCCGCGGGATGCCTCTGTGAAAGGACTGCCATGAGACCTACCCTACGCGTGCCGCTCGTCATCCTGGTGACGGCCGCCACCGTCAGCCTGGGGGTGGTGGGCGTCCAGGCATCCACGCAGTGTGTGCGCTTTATCCGCGACACCGTACAGCGCCACCATAAGGTGAGTGCCGCGACGGCCGCGAAATGGAAGACCTGGAACAAGGCTCATCCTAACTGGCACCCCAAGCCGACCCCCAAGGAGACTCTGGCGCAGTTGAACTTCGCGTGCGAGGTGCCCATGGAGCAGACAACGGTGGCGGAGGAGCTTCCGCCCATCGAGCTTTCGCCGCTGGTGCTGCCGCGAGAGCTGTTAGCTCCGCCCGTGGTTCCGACGGTTGTGGCCGAGAACACTCCTCCCGAGACACTGTTTCCCCAGGGTCCGAGCGACAGCCTGGTGTCGCCGCCAATCTACTCGCCGCAGTATCCGGCGCTGTTCGGCGCACTCCCCTTGCCGTCGGTATCGACGCCACCGGAGGTGGTCCAGGCGGCTCCGACGCCTGAGCCCGCCGGGTGGGTGCTCATGGCAACCGCTTTGGCTGCGGGTGCGAGCTTTGCTCGCCGGCAGCGTCGGCAGGCGAAAGCGGCGTAGCTCGCCCGTGCTCAAGTAAGAGGCGCCAGACGAATCCGTCTGGCGCCTCTTACTTTTCCAGCGACTGCTTGGTTGAGAAGCTCATCCAGAACGTCCTTGGAGGAGGGCTCAGGTCCAACCCGTGCAGGAGGGGCAGCGCTTCAACCGTGGGGGGAGGGGAAACGCGTGTGGGGCATGTTACCTAGGCGGCCTCTGCAGGAACGCTAGGCAGGTAGCGGGTGTTCTTTCCCGATCGGCCGGTGAAGGCTATTGCGCGCCACGACGGCGCACGATGGTCTTGATGGTTTCGAACATGATGAGCAGGTCTAGGCCGAGGGACTTGTGCTTCAGGTAGTACAGGTCGTAGGAGAGCTTTTCGCGGCTTTCTGCGAGAGTGGCGCCATAGCCATAGCGCACCTGCGCCCAGCCGGTGAGGCCCGGGCGGATCATGTGCCTGAGGTCGTAGAAGGGAAGCTCCTGGGCGAGCCAGGAGGTGAACTCCGGCCGCTCGGGCCGGGGACCGACGAAACTCATATCGCCGCGCAGGACGTTCCAGAGCTGCGGGACTTCATCGATACGGGTCTTGCGCAGAAAGCCACCCACCCGGGTCACGCGGGGGTCGTCTTTGGTAGCCCAGCGGGCTCCCTTCGCCTCTGCATCTATGAACATGGTCCGGAACTTATAGACCTGAAAGTGCTGTCCGTCCAGGCCGACGCGCGTTTGCGAGAAGAAGATAGGACCCCGGGACGAGAGCCTGACGGCGAGAACAACAAAGGGAAAGAATGGAAGGAAGAGCAGAAGTCCGAACAGAGCCACGATGGTGGACGCGATTCGCTGAGTGACCTGAAGAGACGGCTTCATATTGAAGCCTTCACAGAAGAGCAGGTTGCTGGGGCGCAGGCCGTCCAGCTGGAGCTTGCCTGTGAGGCGCTCGAGCAGGCTGCCGACCTCTTCGATCTCGACTCCCGCCATTCTCATGGACAGAAGGGAGTTGACGGGAAGCTCGCCACGACGCTCCTCCATGGCGATAACGACGCGGTCGATCGGGGGCTTCAGCGCGGCAATCTGCTCGATGGTTTCGGCGAAGGTGCCGGGAGCCTCGGTCCCGTGCAGGAGGGGGCTGTCGAAGCCGACGACCTCCATGCCCGCTTCTTTCCGGCTGCGGATGGCCTGGGTAACGTTGGCGGCAATCTCACCCGTACCCAGGACGAAGACGCGCTCCTGAAACATCGCTTTTCCGCTGATCCACTCGAAGGCCCGCCGCCACATGATGAGGGAGGTGACGACGAGCGCGAGACCGAGGAACAGCACGTAGCGTGCTATGTCGATCTGCGGAAACATGAACAGCAGAAACGAGAGGAGGAGGGAGAGGCAGCCGATGACCAACAGCAGTCTGAAGTAGATCTCCCAGGGAGCGGAGAGCTGCTGTGGTTCATAGAGATCGAAGTAGTACGCGCAGAGGATGGTGAGGATCGTGAGAACGGCGATCTTCAGGGCGCCATGGTGATAGGCGAGGACATCCATCGTCTGGGGCCCGAGTACAACAGCGGACGCGAGCACAAACGACCCCCCGATGATCAGCGCCTCGCAAAAGATAAGGACGACAGTGCGCGTCGGGTAGTAGACGTTGAGAAATCTGATCATGCAGTCCCGTTACTTCTTGGTTATCGAGCAGGTCCGTCGTAAGTGTAGTAGCTGTCCGGGGTGGGAGGATCCTTCACGCCATTCAGGACGAAGCCGATGATGTTCGAGGCTTTCAGCTCGTGCTGGGCGCGCTGCGCGACGGGGAAGGTCGTGACACCGGAACGAGCGACCAGAAGAACGGCATCGCAGGCGCGCCCCATGCTGACGGAATCCGACACTGCGAGCACGGGCGAGGAGTCCACGATAATCCAGTCGAAATAGGGCGATACCCGCTTGAGCATCTCTTCGAAGCGAGAGCTGCCCGCGAGATCGGCGGCTTTATCCCCGCCGTTTCCGCCCGGAATGAGAACCAGGTTAGAGATCAGAGGGATGGTCTGGGCCGGTGTGCTGTCCGGGGAGGCGCGCTGCATGATGGCGGGCAACTCGGACTTGCCGGCGAGATAGTCGGCGAGACCAGGACCAGAGTCGCAGCCGAAGTAGTCCTGCAGGGTGGAGCGTCGCATGTCGCCGTCGACCAGAAGAACCTTGCTGTTCTTGTGGAGGGCCAGGCTGAGCGCCAGGTTGGCCGCGATGTAACTCTTGCCCTCCTGGGGGAGGCCGCTGCTGACCAGGATGGACTGCAGACGGTTCATCGCCCGGAACTCCTGGACACGCGAGCGAAGGCTGCGGAACTGCTCGACCGAGGCTCCGCGCTGCTCGAGCGACGGGAAGCGATGGACAGCCACCTTCCAGGTGCACTGGCGGATGCTGTTCCAGAGTGGAGGGGCGGAAGGAACAACTTCTTCGACCTCGGTCTCGGGTTCAGCGACGGCGACCGCGGAGATGGAGGACCGGAGGGGCAGGGCAGAAGGGGCAGAGGAGAGGGGGACGGCTGCGGAGAACGGAGCCGCGGCAGCACCATTCAACGGCTCCGGGGTGCTGGTAGCCACCCGACCGTCGGGGTCGGTTTGTTCGGCGCGGCGCTCGGCCTCGGCTCGTTGAAGTGCCTCGTAAATGCGACTCATCGTACTTGCCTCTCTGCCGTTCCACCGAAAATTTTGACCGGACGGGCCGGCTCGGTGGACGCAAGCCGGTTGCGGTGTTCGTCGAACTGGTCATTGGTAGGCATCATGAAGGCCTGGGATTCCAGCTCCAGATCGGCCGCAACGGAGTTGATGATTGCGGGCGTGAGCTCCTGGGTCTGCTCGACGTAGC
>DATLMQ010000053.1:0-10657 GCA_035537215.1 Acidobacteriaceae bacterium | reverse complement strand
CGTCTCGCCGTCCGCCTCCTGTACCCCCCGTCATTGACCGGAGGCTTCGCAACGCGAAGCCGCAGCGGAGAGATCCCCGTATGAGCGGTTGCCGTTGCTGTTGCCTTTGTCCTTGCCCTTGCTCCTCTGATTGTCATCCTTCGCCGAAGGCGGAGGATCTGCTGTTGCTGCTGCCCTTGCTTTTGCTGTTGCTCTTGCAGTTCTTTCTGTCATTCCGAACAACGCGAAGAACCTGCTGTTCCCCGGACCTCTACAACCCTCCCACACGGCCGCCCGCGCAGATACCATCTCCCCAGAGCACACCTCGGAGCCCAACTTGCGCCTGCCCGCCCTCGCCACAACCGCCCTCGCCCTCACCCTCGCTCTCCTCGCCTCCGCGCCCGCCCCTGCGCAAGCGCCGTCGGTCGCACCGGCCCAACTCTCCCCCGAGCTCGAATCCAAAGTAGCCACGGTCGCCGACGCCGTCCTCAAGGACACCGGCGTCCCCTCCGCCTCCGTCGCCATCGTGCAGAACGGCCGCCTCGTCTACGCCCATGCCTTCGGCCTCGCCAACGTCCAGCCCCCCAAACCCGCCACCGCGGACATGGCCTTCCCCATCGGTTCCATCTCCAAGCAGTTCACCGCCCAGGCCATCCTCCTCCTGCAGCAAGGGGGCAAGCTCTCCGTCGACGACCCCGTCGCCAAGTACTTCCCCAACTTCACCCGCGCCAGGGAAGTCACCCTCCGCAACCTCATGACCATGACCTCCGGCTATGAGGACTTCGCGCCCCAGGACTACATCATCCCCGCCTGGCGCCACCCCATCGACCCGCTCGCCAACGTCACCCAGTGGGCCTCCAAGCCCCTCGACTTCGAGCCCGGCACCGAGTGGCAGTACTCCAACACCAACTACGTCATCCTCGGCCTCATCGTCGAAAAGGTCAGCGGCCAGCCCCTCATGCAGTTCCTCAGCGCCAACCTCCTTTCGCCCCTCCATCTCCAGGGCGTCTTCAACACCTACACCGAACGCGACAAGCTCCAGGTCACCGGCTACGTCTCCCACGCTCTCGCCCCCGTCCGCGTCCTCCCCCTCGAAGGCACCGGCTGGTACTTTGGCGACGGCGACCTCGCCATGCCCGCCTCCACCCTCGCCGCCTGGGACATCGCCATCATGCAGCAGTCCCTCCTCTCGCCCGCCAGCTACAAGCAGTTTGAAACCCCCTTCGTCTTCAAGAACGGCAAGCCCTCCACCTACGGCCTCGGCACCTTCGTCCGCGACCGCAACGGCCACCGTGAGCTCGAGCACTCCGGCGAGGTCGGCGGCTATGTCTCCGAAAACATCCTCTTCCCCGACGACGGCCTCGCCATCGTCGTCCTCACCAACCAGGTCGCCTCCGAAGCCGCCGCCCAAATCGGCCAGCAGCTCACCTCGCTGCTCCTCCCCGCCGCCGCCGCCGCTGCCACCGCCACCGCGCCCGACCCCCTCGCCTCGCAGCTCAAATCCATCATGGCCGGCCTGCAGCACTCCCAGATCGACCGCTCCCTCTTCACCCCCGACTGCAACGACTACTTCAGCCCCGAAACCCTCGCCGACTTCCAATCCACCCTCGCCCCTCTCGGCGCTGTCACCTCCGTCACCCGCCTCCACACCGCCCAGCGCGGCGGCATGACCCTCGGCATCTACCGCGTCAGCTTCTCCACCGGCGCCGTCATCGTCTCCACCTACCTCACCCCCGATAACAAACTCGAACAACTCCTGGTCGTCGCCAAAGCCTGACCCCGCCTCCCGCATCCCGATCACCATGGCACCCCACTCCGCCGCTCCCAACTCCTAAAAGATTAGTTGACAAACCCTCCGCCGCGCCCTACTCTCCTAATTCATTAGGAGATTCGCATGCCCCGGCCCGATCCCGCCCCTCTCACCAAGCTCGAGCTCCAGATCATGCAGGTCATCTGGCGGCAGGGCGCCAGCACCGTCGCCGAGGTCCAGACCGGCCTCTCCCAGGACCTCGCCTACACCACCGTCCAGACCATGCTCAACATCCTCCAGCGCAAGCGGAAGCTCAAGCGCGAGCTCCGCGGCCGCGCCTTCGTCTACACCGCCGCCGTCACCGAAGCCAAGGCCTCCGGCCACGCCGTCCGCGACCTCATCGACCGCATGTTCGGCGGCTCCTCCGAAGAGCTCGTCATGAGCCTCATCAAGTCCCGCCAGCTCGACGCCCGCCAGCTCGCCGACCTCACCCGCCGCCTCGAAACGGAAGGGGACACCGAATGATCCTCAACCACGCTCCTCTCCCCGCCACGGCCCCGCTCGTCACCTTCACCCTCACCTACCTCCTCAACGCCCTCTGGCAGGTGCCGCTCGTCTTCGCCGCCGCCACTCTCGCCGCGCGCGCCCTCCGCCGCTTCGGTCCCGCGGCCGAGCACCGCCTCTGGGTCGCCACTCTCATCCTCCAGACGCTCCTCCCAGCCTGCTCCTTTCCTCTGCTCGACTGGGCCCGCGCCCTCTCGGCCTTCCTCCTCGGATTCCTCGGCGCGCCCGCTCCGCACACCTCTGCCGGCATCACCGTCACCCTCGGCCCGGCCTACGCACACGGCCTCCTTCGCCTTCCCCCGGCGCTCCTTCCGGCCCTCGCCGCGGCCTACTTTCTGCTCCTCACGTTGGCGGCCGCGCGCCTCGCCCGTGGCCTCGTCCACACCCATCGCCTTCGCCTCCGCGCTCGGCCGGCCATCCTCCCGTCGGCCCTGTCCCTTGTCTGGTCCCGTTGCGCCCGCACCTTCGACGTCCCGGACGCCCTCCTCGCCGTCTCCTCGGAAATCCTCGGCCCCAGCACCCTCGGGATCCGCCGCCGCACAGTCCTGCTTCCCTCCGCCTGGCTCCATACGCTCTCGGAAGAGGATCTCGCCACCGCCCTCGCGCACGAGTTCGCCCACATGCGCCGTCACGACTTCGCCAAAAACCTAGCCCTCCAGCTCCTCTCCCTCCCCATCGCCTTCCACCCCGTCTTCAGGCTCACCACCGCCCGCCTCGCCGGCACCCGCGAGATGCTCTGCGATGAGCTCGCCGCCCACGCTCTCCGCGGTCGCGACCCCTACGTCCGCTCCCTCCTGCGGCTCGCCTCGGCCGTCCTCGCCGACGCGCCCGCACCCACCCTCCACGCCATCGGGATCTTCGATGCCAACATCCTCGAGAGGAGAGTCATGAACCTGACCCACAAACGCCTCGAACTGCATGGCATCCGGCGTATCGTCACCCTGTCCGCTGTCGCCGTCCTGGCCCTCGGCACCTGCGCCTCGGCCCTTGCCCTGCGCCTGGAAATCGCCGCCCCCGCCTCCGCTACTCCCGCCGCTCCCCAAACCGCGAACACCCGCACGCGCGTCTCAGGCGGCGTCATGGCCGGCCAGATCCTCAACCGCGTCAACCCTGTCTATCCCGAATCAGCCAAGGCCGCCGGCATCAGCGGCACGGTCGTCCTGGACGCCACCATCGGCTTCGACGGCACCATCCAGGCCCTCCAGATCGTCTCCGGCCCGGACGAGCTAGCCGCCGCCGCCGTGGAGGCCGTCAGGCAGTGGACCTACAAGCCCTACGTCCTCAACGGCCAGCCCGTCGAGGTCCAGACCACCATCACCGTCAACTTCTCCCTCGGGCAGTAGTCCCAGCTGGATTCCCAATGAGGAATCCAGCACCCCCAGGGTTCGATCCTCCAAAGCTCACCTTCGTCCAGGAGGTGGGCCTTTTTTTGTCTCGCCACTTCCGTTGAGGGCAAAAGAGTTGCGATCGGTTGACAATCCAGTGACACACCACCCCCCACCCCCCGGTAAGCTCCTCCTTGCCCGGACACTCATCCTCCCGGTGCATTTGTCCCTGCTTCCAAGGCAGGGCGGAACAGTGAGGCACCATGCGACGTACCCTTCTCAAGGCCTTTGCAGCCCTTAGCCTCTTCGCCGCGGGCCTCTCGCCCGCCGCCGAAGCCCAGGCCTACAAGGTCACCAACCTCGTCTCCGACGGCTCGGTCCCCGCCGTCACCACCGATCCCAACTTCCTCAACCCCTGGGCCATCTCCGCCAGCGGCACCTGGTGGGTCAGCACCGCTAACAGCGGCTTCAACTACGTCATCCCCTCCGCCACCAACGCCATCTCGTTCAAAGTCATCGTCCCGCCCGCCGGCGGCGGCACCACCAAAACCGGCACGCCCACCGGCTCCGTCACCACCGGCGGCGCCAGCGGCATGATCCTGCCCAACGGCACCAAGGCCTCGTTCATCTTCTCCACCCTCGACGGCACCATCTCCGGCTGGAACTCCCGCCTGGGCACCGCCAACGCCATCTGCCAGATCGTCATCGACAACAGCGCCGCCGGCGCCGTCTACCCTGGCCTCGCCATCCTCAACGTCAACGCCACCACCAGCTACGTCCTTGCTCCCAACTTCGGCACCGGCAACGCCGTTGAGGTCTACGACAGCAACTTCAAGCCCGCCAAGCTCGCCGGCAACTTCACCGACCCCAATCTCCCCTCCGGCTACTCTCCCTACGGCATCCACATCATCAACAATCAGGTCTGGGTCACCTACGCCCTCCGCTCCACGGCCAAGCCCTTCCAGGAGGTCGTCGGCCCCGGCAACGGCATCGTGGATGTCTTCGACGCCACCGGCACCCTCGTCTCCCGCGCCGTCACCGGAGGCAATCTCAACGCTCCCTGGGGTGTCGCCATCGCCCCCTCGACCTTCGGCATCTACTCCGGCGATCTTCTGATCGGCAACTTCGGCGACGGCCGCATTAACGTCTACGACCCCAAGAGCTACGCCTATCTCGGCCAGCTCATGGACTCGACCGGCAAGCCCCTCACCTACGCCAGCCTCTGGGAGCTCCTCCCCGGCGGCACCACGGTCGGCAACACCACCGCCGTCAGCGGAGGCGATACCTCCACCGTCTACTTCACCGCCGGCCTCGACAAAGAAGCCCACGGCCTGCTCGCCGGCATCAGCAACGGCCCCGTCAGCGGAGCCTCACCCACGTTTGGCTTTAGCGCCTCCACCCAGGCCGCCACAGTCACCGCCGGCAACACCGTCATCACCACCCTTGCCGTCGCTCCTGTCAACGGCTTCAACGGCGCTGTGACCTTCGCCTGCACCAACCTTCCCCCGGGCACCGCCTGCACCTTCTCCCCGTCCTCGGTCACCGCCAGCGCTTCGGCTCCCGTCACCTCCAGCCTCACGCTCACCACCACCACCAAGACCGCCAGTAGCCACCCGCTGGGCCTTCCCGCCGACACCTCCACCGGGATCACCCTTGCCCTTCTCCTGCCCCTCTCCTCGCTGCTGTGGTTCCGTCGCCGCGGTCCCGAAGGCCGCCTCCGCCGCCCCTTCATCCACCTCGCGGCGGTGCTGCTCCTCGCCGGCACGGGAGCTGTCCTCGCCGGTTGCGGCAACAGCGGTCCCAAATCCACACCCACGCCCACCGGCCAGTCCACCGTCACCATCACGGCCACCTCTGGCAGCACCTCACAGCAGACCACCCTCGGGCTGACAGTTCAGTAGAGGCCCCTCAACCCGGTCCACCTGCCCGTGGCTCCCCAGACCACGGGCAGGCCCGGATCGACCCTCCCCAGACCAACCCCATCGCGCCGCGCGTGTGAGCCCCACCCCTGCCAGTTGCGCCCCCCTTGCACTCGCGTCCCCCCTTGCAGGTGCGCCCACCCCTGCAGTTGGCCTCATCGTCGGCCTTTTGGTTGTCGTCCTTCGCCGAAGGCGGAGGATCTGCGTTTGCCGTTGCCGTTCTTTCTGGCATTCCGAGCGAAGCGAGGATCCTGCTTTTGGGGCAGCCACAAATTCCACCTCGTTAAAACACATCAAAATGCGCTTAAAATACCGTTTAAGCACCTAAAAAATGCACTAAAAACACACAGAAATTACAGCCCGCCAACCCCTCACCGAGCCCGTTTCACCTTACGCAGCCGCGCCTTTTTCTGCTTCCCACCCCGTTTTCCCCCAGCAGCCGGCCGCTCCCCCTCAGATTTAGGCTCCGTTCCCGGCAATAACGCGAACTGCAGCCGCCGCTGCTGCCGGTCAATCCTGTCCAGAATCACCTCCACCCGCTCCCCCACCCGAAAGCAGTGCCCCGTCCGCTCCCCACAGATCGTCCGGTCCGTATCCCGAAACGTATAGTGGTCCCCCACCAGCGACGCAATCGGCACTAAACCTTCAATAAACAGCTCATTTAGCTCTACAAAGAACCCGAACTTGGTCACCGAAAGAATGATCGCCTTGAAGTCATCGCCCACCTTGTCGGCCATGAACTTCATCTTCTTCCACTCAATCAGCTCCCGCTCCGCATCCGCCGCGCGTCTCTCCGCCTGCGAGCTTTCCGCCGCAATATCGGTCAACTCTTCAGCCGCAATCGGCGGATCCACCTCATGTTTACGCCTGTTCTGACCGCTCGCAGAGCCCTCTCGCCCCGCGCTCGTACCCTCAAGCTCCGCCCTCCAGGGCTGCCAATCATCACTCCGGATCGCTCCACCCTCCGGCTTCGCACCACGTGCCAGCATCGCCCGCAGCAGCCGGTGAACGATCAGGTCCGGATACCGGCGAATCGGCGATGTGAAATGTGTATAGCAAGGGCTGGCAAGCGCGAAGTGTCCCTCATTCTGCTCCGCATACCGCGCCTGTTTCAGCGAGCGCAGCATCAGGTACGCCAGAATTCGCTCCTCCGGATGCCCGCTAATCCGCCGCACCAGCTTCTGATACATCTGCGGCGTCACGGGGATCCTTTCCGGAACCTCGTGCTGCTGTGCCGCACGCCCATTTCGCCCACGCGCACTCCGCTGCCGGGCCTCCCGCCGATCGCTCTTCATTGTCAGTCGCTTCACGGGCAGCGATCCGATCCCAAGCGTCTGCCCGAAGCTCGACGCCGTCTCCTCAAACTCCACAATCCTCTTTGGATCAGGCATTTCATGGATTCGATAAATCGACGGAATCCCCTGGTCCCGCAGCCACGTCGCCACGCATTCATTGGCCGAGAGCATGAACTCCTCGATCAACCGATGTGACCATCCCCGCTCGGAGCGCACAATTGCCTTCATGTTCCCGTCCGGGTCGAACTCCACCACGGGTTCCGGCAGGTCGAAGTCGATCGATCCTCTGCGCTGCCGCTTCGCGTTCAGCCGCAGCGCCAGCTCCAGCATCGTGTCGAACGCCACGGGCAGCTCCGGCTGCTCGGCGGCCACACGTTCCCGCTCTCCGAAGTCGTCCGCCATCGGCTCCGGTGTAATCGTCTCCCGCAAATTCCACTGCGCCGCGTTGGGCGACGCGTTCAAGCAGCGTTGCACACTTGTGTACGTGCATCGCCGCGCGCTTCGAATGATCCCTTCCGCAACGCGATAACTCACAATCTCACCGCGCGGATCGATCTCCATCACGCAGCTCTGCACCAGCCGATCCTCATGCGGGAGCAGGGAACACATCCCGCTCGAAAGCGCGTGCGGCAGCATCGGCACCGCCCGATCCGGGAAGTACACGCTGCTCCCGCGCACGCGCGCTTCCGTATCAAGCGCCATCTCAGCACGTACGTACCAGCTCACGTCCGCGATGTGCACCTGCAGCTCGGTATTCGCGTTGGGCAGCGCACGCACCATCACCGCATCGTCGAAGTCCCGGGCCGTCTCGCCATCGATAGTCACAATCGGCAGCCGGCGGAAGTCCTCCCGCCGTGCAAGCTCCTCCGGATCCAACGCCTCCACGGTTTCCTTGGCCCGTTCGCGTGCCTCGGCCAGCACGTTGGGCGGAAACCTGTGCGGCAGATGGTGTTTGCGGATCACGATCTCCACATCCACGCCAAACGCATCCGGCGGCCCAAGCACCTCGATCACCCTCCCGCGCGCCGGTCGTCCCGCCTGCGGAAAGCTGGTCAGCTCCACATCTACGGCCAGCCCTTCAAGCGGCCACCGCTCATCCGAGGCCTCCCATTGCCTCCGCTGGGCCTGTGCCTCATCGCCCAGCGTGCGGTGTGACGACTCCTTCGCCTCCGCGACCACCTCCGCACCTTCGGGGATCTCGATCCACCCCGCGACCCTTTCGTCGAACGGTCGCACGTAGCTACCCACCGGCTCGCCGCCTGCAATCTCCTCACCCCGCATAGCCCGGGTTCGTCGTCGCCCTTGCGGCCGTCCGTAATGGAAGATCCCCACCACCGTCGGGTTGCGCCGGGTCAGTACCCGCACAATCCGCCCTGAACGGCGTCCGTCCCGCCCCGGAGGAGCCTCGTGCACCAGCACCAGGTCCCCCTGCATCGCCCCGTTTATCTCGTTCGGTGGGACAAAGAGGTCCTCGCCCGAACCCGCATCAGGCCGTACGAACCCGAATCCATCCCGGTGGAGGTCCAACCTTCCGCTTAGCAGCCGATCCCGCCCGGTCCGGCTCATCCCCTCATCTCGTCTACGCTCGGTTGCCTCGCCCACCCCGGTGTGTTCCGTCCCACCCGCGCCAAGTTCCCGTGCGCTCACCTCCGGCAAAGCCCAGCTCTCGTGGTCCAGCCGCACCAGCTCGCCTCGCGCCACCATCCGGGTCAACTGTTCTAAAAGAAGACGCCGCTCTCTTCCGCCGCTCAACCCAAGCTCCCGGATCAGTTGCTTATACCCACTTCGGCTGCCTGCCGAACGCCGAATTCTTGCCAGCAACTCGCGATCGGATCGTGGATATGGTGTTTCGGCCATCTCCTCTGCAGAATACGCGCCTTCAAAGATGGCCGAGGTTGAACTAGGAAGATGCCTGATGGCCTGCGAAAGCTCTCTATGCGAGTAAAGTATACTCAGTTACTTCGGTAACCTTTACTCTTGAATATACATATATATGAAGCAATCTAATGGACTTAGGGCAACCCTGCCACATATGTTGTAGCCATCTGGTCAAGCCAGAATACACCGATTCGCAGAGCACCACCCCAGGAGATACACCATGAAGAACACCTTCGTTCGCGCCTTCGTCCTCTCGCTCACCTTCGCTGGTCTCACCGCCCAGACCCTCACCGCCAAGGTTTCCTCCCCCGCGACTGCGCCTTCCAAGGTTCTCCCCATCGCCAGCAGCTGGACCGGCTACCCCATCCCGCTCTGCGCTCCCAGCGACCCCACCTACTGCGGCATGCGCTAGTACCCCGTTTTGGTGATATCGACATCCTTGTAGGAACATCCCTCGCGAGATAGCATTACTCTTGTGAGGGAGTTCCATGGATTGGTTCATCTGGCTCCGAGACTTCAGTATTGTCGAGTGTGTTCTTTCTTTTGGCACACTCGGACTAATCTTCTATAAGGGGATGGCAAGAGAGTTCCGCTTCTTGATGTCTCTTATTGCTATCCGAGCGCTGCACGGCCTCGTTATCATCCCCCTCCTTTTCTTCCGCCCAGAGACCGGCCTTAGCTTACCGGTCGCGTACCAGATTTATTTCTTTGTCTGCTGGATTTCGGCAGTTCTCGAAGCACTTCTCTTCGTCGCCGTCATTTATGACGTTTACCGCAAAGCGATGATGCCCCTAAAAGGTCTTCAGCGCATCGGGAACGTAATTTTCAGATGGGTAGCCGTTGTCTCTGTTGCAGTCTCCCTGGCTATCGCGATCGGACCTCATCTCTCCTCGCCTGGGTCCACTAGCACGACCGCCACGATTACCTCGATGGCAGCCCAGATTCAACAGGGCACCACAGTTCTAACGCTCTGCCTCCTGCTCTTTGTCTGCTTCGCTATCCGGCCGTTGGGGCTGACCTTCGCTAGCCGGATCTTTGGCGTGGCCCTCGGTTTAGGTGTGACTGCGACCACGTACTTGATCCAAGCTGCTTGGCTCTCTACAGTCGGTGCGCACTCGCTCTACTCGCCGATTTACATGATTAGCGCAGCCGGATCACTGGCTTCGGTCTGCATCTGGGGAACCTACTTCGCCCTTCCTGAGCCTCAGCGCAAGATGATCCTGCTTCCGACAACGTCTCCGTTCTTCACCTGGAATCGCATTTCGGAGGCGCTCGGGGATGAGCCCGGGTTTGTGGCAGTGGCTGGTTTCAAACCTGACATGCTCGCTGCCGCTGAGTTGAAGGTGCTCACTTCAGGAACCACCCGTGTGGATCGCTTCCAGAGCTCGGTCATCTCAGCTGCAGCTCGCGAGTCCTCCATCGCGCCCGCGTTGCATTCGATCGCTGTTTCGCAGTAGCTCCGAATGGAGCCGGTCACACACGTTCTCGCCGGTGCCTGTCTCGCTCGTGCCGGGTGCCATCGCAGAGCGGCCTATGCTACTTGGGCGATGGCCGTTGCGGCGGAGTTGCCGGACATCGACACCCTCTGGGCTATTCGAGGTCCCGTTGAGGCCTTCCAGCATCACCGAGGGATCACCCATACACTAATCGGCTTGCCAGCTGAGGCCGGTGCCATCGTTGGACTGACTTACAGCGTTCATCGTTGGCGAGAGCGCAGAGCCGATAACCTTGCCCGACAAACCAGACCCCGTTCCTTCGGGACAAGCTCCGCGGCCATTGTCCGCCCACTCACCGCCGCTCCGGTTCGGTGGCGGCAGCTATACGGCTTCACCCTGCTGGCTCTGCTCAGCCATCTCCTGCTCGACTACACCAACAACTACGGCCTGCGCCCGTTTTTCCCCTTCAACCCTCACTGGTACGCAGCGTCCATCGTCTTTATCTTTGATC
>DATLMQ010000052.1:0-10265 GCA_035537215.1 Acidobacteriaceae bacterium | reverse complement strand
CAGCAGCCCAAATGGCAGGTTAATGAAAAAGATCCCGTGCCAGTTGTAGTTGTCCGTCAGCCACCCGCCCAGCGTTGGCCCAATCGCGGGCGCAACTACCACCGCCATCCCATACAGCGCAAACGCCTGCCCACGTTTCTCCACCGGAAATGTGTCGGCAAGAATGGCCTGCTCGCTTGGCGCCAACCCACCGCCGCCAAGGCCTTGGAGGATGCGCGCGAAAATCAGAAACGGCAGTGTCGGCGCGAGCCCGCACAGCAGTGAACATGCGGTGAACATCACAACGCAGCTCATGTAGAAGCGCTTGCGTCCAATGCGGTCCGATATCCAACCCGAGATCGGCAGAATCACCGCCGACGACACCAGGTAGCTGGTAAGAACCCACGTCGCTTCCTCCTGTGACGCGCCCACCGATCCAGCGATGTGCGGCAGCGCCACGTTCGCAATGGAGGTGTCCAGCACCTCCATAAACGTCGCGATGGTGACTGTCAGCGCAATCAGCCAGGGATTGTGCTTCGGCTTCCAGGCAGCTTCTTTCTCAGCAGGCATGTCAGTGTCCTGATAAAGTATATCAGGGCACTGACATGAGTACCTACCAGGGCGAAAAGGCGAAATCCGCGCGACGCTGCAGCCAGACTCTGCGTGAGCTGCTTGGCGGATACCGTGCTCTGCTGGAGGACTCCCTGCGCGAGGAGGGCCTCACCCTGCCGCAGCTACGGCTCCTCAAGGCGATCCGTGAGCAGCATGGCCTCAGCGGCCGTAGTATCGCCCGCACCTGTCAGGTCACCCCCCAGACCCTGCAGGCCATGCTCACACGCGCAGTGCGCGAGGGCTGGATTACCCGTGAGGCCTCGGAGTCAAATCACCGGATCGTGACCGCCTCCCTCACCCGAGACGGCGAGGAACTCCTGGCCCACGGTCTCGCTATGGCGGCTGAAATCGAAGCCAAGGTCTGGGCAGGCATCTCCGTAAGCGCGCTGGATGTCGTGAACGACACGCTGGATCGTGCGCTTGCAAATCTGAATGAGGAACTCGCTCGCAGTCGCGCGCTTCAATAGACGTGCGCAGAATGGGCCAGGGAAGCCGAGAGCAAAGCCGCTCTTATTGAACTCATATTCTCTGCGCTTGCAGGTGCCCCGGTGCGCTGTCCGTCTTTCCGCTCACCAGATACCGCGCTCACCCTGCGTTTCGATCACGCCCGCGATGCGGTCGGCACCGTTCACCCAGTTGGTGATCAAGGCGCTCTCGGCGACCGGGGCATCACCCTTCTGGATCGCCCGGATAATCCGCTCGTGCTCTCCCACAGCCAGGTGTAGCTGGTCCAGAATGTTGTTGGCGTACAGCCGCCAGTACCGCTCCGTCTGCGGCTTAACACCATCGTGGAGGAGCAGCAGGCGAGGTCCCGCTCCGGCCTCCACGATAATCCGATGGAACTGCATGTCCAGGTCGAAGATGTTTCGTTTATTCAGGTCACGCGTCTTCGCGATCAGATCCAGCTCTGCGTTGATGGCGCGAATGCGGCTCGCAATTTCCATCCGCTCCGCCTTGGGAAGCGTGGCCGTTTGTCTGCCGGCAAGCCCCTCGATACGTGCCACGATGGCGTAGAGCTCCCGTGCGTCCTCGCCCGTCAGCGGAGCGACCATCATCCGGGAGTTCAGCTTCGCCTTCTGCTCGATGACATAGCCCTCGCGTTGCAGCCACTGCAGCGCGCCCCGGATAGGCGTGCGGCTCATCCCGAGCTTCTGGCTCAGCTCCGCTTCAATGATCCATGTACCGGGCGCGAGTTTCCCAAATACGATCAGCTCCCGGATATGTTGGAAGGCTATGTCGATGCTGCTGCCATGTTCTACAGCGCCTCGCCCGGGCGGGACACGCGCTAACGGCTTTACGGGAGGCATGCAAAATTCCTTGCGGTGAACAACCAGCGCAATTGTATTGCATGAAGATGTTCCCTGTGCGCTCAACCATCGCGTACAGGTGCTGATTCTCACACGCCGGTGAGTCGCTCACTTCGGACGCATTCCAACCCCGGCCGCCACAGAAAGCAGCGAGCCTGGCCATTGAATCAGGCCAGGCTCACTCATCCTTCTCTCCCGCGGCTCACAACCTGCAGATCAGCAGCTCGCGCTCATAGATCATCTCCGGCGGCAGATGATCATGCAGCAGCAGGAACAGCTCCTCGTGATTCATCACTTCGCCGCGCCACGCCGCGCGATCCACGGTCTGTAGCTTGTCGAACTGTGCCTGCGAAAACTCGAGCCCTTCCCAGTTCATATCCTCGTAGTAGGGGGTCCAGCCGATCGCGGTCTCCTTGCCCTGCGCCCGCCCGCGGACCCGGTCCACAACCCACTTCAGCACGCGCATATTCTCGCTGAAGCCCGGCCACAGAAACTTCCCGTTCTCGTCCTTGCGGAACCAGTTCACATGGAATACCCGAGGTGTGGACGACAGTTCCCGTTGCATCCTCAGCCAGTGCCGGAAATAATCGCCCATGTGATATCCGCAGAAGGGAAGCATCGCCATCGGATCGCGCCGCACCAGCCCCGTTTTCCCCGCCGCCGCCGCCGTCGTCTCCGATCCCATCGTCGCGCCGATGTACACACCGCTCGACCAGTTGAACGACTGGAAGATCAGCGGCACTGTGGTCGACCGGCGTCCGCCAAAAAGGAACGCCGCAATCGGCACGCCTTCCGGCGACTCCCACGCCTCCACATCGAACACCGGGCACTGCTTCGCCGGTGCCGTGAACCGTCCGTTCGGATGGGCCGCGGTCCGTCCCGTCTCCTTGGCGATCTCCGGCGTCCATCGGTCGCCACGCCAGTCGATGCACTCAGCCGGCGGCTCGTCCGTCATCCCCTCCCACCACACGCCTCCATCCGGCGTAAGCGCCACGTTCGTGAAGATCGTATTGCGCTTCAGCGTGGCCATGGCATTCGGGTTCGTCTTTGCGCTCGTGCCCGGCGCTACCCCGAAGAATCCCGCCTCTGGATTGATTGCGCGCAGATGCCCGTTCGCATCCGGCCGGATCCACGCGATGTCATCGCCCACGCACCAGATCTTCCAGCCGTCGAAGCCTTCCGGCGGGATCATCATCGCGAAGTTCGTCTTGCCGCATGCTGAAGGGAACGCCGCCGCCACATACGTCTTCTCCCCGTCCGGCGCCTCCGCCCCGAGGATCAGCATGTGCTCGGCCATCCAGCCTTCGTCACGCGCGATGTTGCTCGCAATTCGCAGCGCGAAGCACTTCTTGCCCAGCAGGGCGTTCCCGCCGTACCCCGAGCCATAGCTCCAGATCTCGCGCGTCTCCGGGAAATGCACGATGTACTTGTTGTCGTTCTGCGGCCACGGCACATCCTGCTCGCCCGGCGCCAGCGGCGCGCCCACCGTGTGCATGCACGGCACCACCCGCTTCTCATCCTTGTCGATTTCCGCAAACACGGGCGCGCCAATCCGCGCCATGATGCGCATATTCACCACCGCATACGCCGAGTCCGTCAGCTGCACGCCAATCTGCGACGCCGCCGAGCCGATCGGTCCCATCGAGTACGCCATCACATACATCGTGCGTCCGCGCATCGATCCCCGAAACAGCGACTTCAGCTTCCGCCGCATCGTGAACGGATCCTCCCAGTTATTCGTCGGCCCCGCCGCATCTTTGCTCAGCGAGCAGATAAACGTGCGGTCCTCCACGCGTGCCACATCGTTCGGCGAGCTCCGCGCCAGGAAGCATCCAGGCCACAACTCTTCGTTCAGCTTGACAAATGTCCCTGCGTCCACCAGTTGCCGGCAGAGATACTCGTTCTCCGCCTCCGATCCATCCACCCAGTGAATAGCGGCGGGCTGGCACAGCTCGGCCATCTTCTCCACCCACCGGATCAGGTGCTTGTTAGTCGTCAGGATGCGGGTAGAAACCGGCGAGGACTTTGCGGTTGCGGCAGATGCCATGAGTTTTACCTCCAACCTCCAGTGTCGCTCCGGAGGTACCCAGCACGCTACCGGAAAATCACCTCACCTGTCCCGGGCCCATGTCGCTAACCGCACAGCTAACCTGTTGTGCGCCGACTCTTTGTGGGCCGTTCGCGACCGGCCGCGTTCCTCCCGCATCTTAAAATACGGAACAAGGGGCACCAAAAAAGGGGGCGAGATCGTGATGGCGAGAAGCAATGCGTCAACCGGCAGTCGGCCGCGAGTGGTAGTGATCGGTGCCGGTTTCGGAGGCATCTACGCCGCGAAGCACCTCGGTAAGATCTCGGTCGATGTCACCGTGGTCGATCGCAAAAATCACCACACCTTCCAGCCCCTGCTCTACCAGGTAGCGCTCGCCGTGCTCTCCCCCGGCGACATCGCGCAGCCTATTCGCTCCATCCTCCGCGACAACCGCAACACCGAAGTCCTCATGGACGAGGTCGTCGGCTTCGACGCCACGGCCCGGCGCGTCCTACTCAAAAGTGGCACCCAGCTCCCCTACGACTTCCTCGTCCTCGGCACCGGCTCTACCCATAGCTACTTCGGCAAAGATCAGTGGGCAAAGCTCGCCCCCGGTTTGAAGAGCATCGAGGACGCCACCGAAATCCGCCGGCGCGTGCTCCTCGCCTTCGAGCTTGCCGAGCGCCAGATGCTCGAAACCGGAACCCATCCCCCGCTCAACTTCGTCATCATCGGCGGCGGTCCCACCGGTGTTGAGCTCGCGGGCGCCATCTCGGACATCGCGAAGCTCTACATGACCCGCGACTTCCGGCACATCGATCCCTCCACCGCCAACGTGCTCATCCTCGAAGGCTCGCCCCGGATTCTCGGGGCCTACCCTGAAGATCTGCAAAAGGCCGCCGTCGATCAGCTCACCGCCCTCGGCGTCAAGGCCCGCACCAACGCTCACGTGACCGACGTCCAGCCCGGCTACGTCATGGTCGGCGACGAGCGCATCGAAAGCGTCTGCACCCTCTGGGCCGCCGGCGTCCAGGCCTCCCCCCTCGGCAGGATGCTGATGGATACCTTCGGGATCCCCAACTGCCTCGACCGCCGCAACTGCGTCCTCGTCGACGACCACCTCAACCCTCCCGACCACCCCGAGATCTTCGTCATCGGTGACCTCGCCCACTTCGAGCAGGACGGCAAGCAGGTCCCCGGCGTCGCCCAGCCGGCCATGCAGATGGGCACCTACGCCGCCGAACGCATCGGCCTGCTCGTCTCCGATTCCGCCCGCGCCGCTCGCCAGAAGCCCTTCCGCTACTTCGATAAAGGCGACATGGCCACTATCGGCCGCAAAGCCGCGGTCGCGCGCATCGTCTGGCCTTTCCATGCCCACTGGTCGGGTTTCATGGCCTGGCTCACCTGGCTCGTCGTCCACATCTTCTTCCTTATCGGCTTCCGCAATCGCTGGTCGGTCTTCCGGCAGTGGGCCTACACCTACATCCGCTTCCAGGATGGTGTCCGCCTCATCGTCGGCTCCCAGGACCTCCCCGGCTGGACCGCCCTCGCCCCGGCCCCGGCCCCGGCCACCGCCGCCGCCGCTATGCCGGCAGCCACGCCCGCAGGCACGTCGGATACCGTCCCTGTCACCGCCCGCTAGTCCGCAGCCGCTCCTTCCCCGCGCCCCGAACCGGCCCTCACCTCTCTGCAATCTCGCAGGCCCTCAGCACCATGGGGGGTCTGCCTCCTGGCAACCTGCATCTCACGGGGCATATGGCGGGTCAGCCACCCCCAGGAGCACGCCCCATGGCCCAGGCCGTCGTCGTCACTAAACGCAAAGTCCGCTACGCCGTTGTCGGCATCGGTTGGATCTCGCAGACCGCCTTCCTCCCCGGGGTCGAGCACACCGGCAACAGCGAAGTCGTCGCCTTTGTCACCGGCCACGAAGACAAAGCTGCAAAAGTCGGCGAAAAGTACGGCGTCAACGCCCTCTATAGCTACGACGAGTATGACGATCTCCTGCGCTCCGGCACCGTCGACGCCGTCTACCTAGCCACGCCCAACTTCGACCACGTCGACCTCGCCATCCGCACCCTCGACGCCGGCCTCCATCTCCTGCTCGAAAAGCCGATGGCCACCTCCGTTGAAGATTGCCAGCGCATCATCGACGCCTCCGTGCGTTCCGGCGCCCGCCTCATGGTCGCCTACCGCCTCCATCACGAACCCGGCGCCCTCAAGGCCTTTGAAGTCGCCCGCAGCGGCAGCCTCGGCCATCTTCGCTACTTCAATTCCAGCTTCTCCCAGCCCGTAAACTTCCAGAACCATCGCGCTAAGCATGGCTTCTGGGCCGGCCCCGTCCCCGACATGGGGCCCTACCCCATCAACACCGCTCGCAACCTCTTCGCCGCCGAGCCGATTCAGGTCTACGCCATGGGCACCCGCACCGAGCCCGAGCGCTTCCGCGACTTCGACGACCAGGTCGCCGTCAGCCTCCGCTTCCCCGGCGACCGCCTCGCCACCATGCTCCTTAGCTACTCCGCCGCCGATCTCGACGACTTCCGCATCGTCGGCACCCTCGGCGACCTCTACTCCAGCCCTGCCTTCAGCATGGGCACGGGCATGAAGCACGAGATCAACATCGGCAAATCCCGCTCCACCGAGAGCTTCCCCCAGACCGACCAGTTCGGCGGCGAGCTCAAGTACTTCTCCGGCTGCATCCTCGACGGCAAAGACCCCGAAGCGAGCGGCGAAGAGGGCCTGCTCGACATCCGTGTCATCGCCGCCGTCGAACGCTCCCTCCTCTCCGGCCACCCCGAGCCCCTCGAGCCCTACGTCCGCCACCGCCGCCCCACCTTCGAGCAGGTCCAGCACCTCCCAAAGACCAGCGAGCCTGACCTCGTCGGCGTCCACCCACCCAGCCAGGGCCGCTGACGCCAGCCACCGCGCCAACCCCGGCGCTTGCCCGTTCACACCCGGAGCACGCCCGCTGATAGAATCCGCTCCGGCGAAGCCCTCCCCGGAATCATCTTCCAGGAACCCCTTCTAAGGAGCTCCACGTTGCCCTCATCCAACCCTTGGGCCGTTCTCTGCGGCCTAGTCCTCTTCTCAGCCTTCGCCTGTCTCAAAGCTCCCGCCCAGCGCGCCGTCTTCAGCATGCCGTCGGCCGAACCCTTCATCGCCGTTCCGCTCTCCCTCCCCGCTCAGCCCGATGCCGCCGCCGCCGGCAGCCCTCATATCAAGCCGCGCCTCGGCGCCATTGCCACCGGCTGGACCTACCTCTGGGCCGACCAGGGAGGCGGGGAACGCGCCAATCTCAACGGCTGGTACCTTCGCCCCTCCTTCAACCTCGCCCGCGGGTACAGCCTCTTCGCGAACTCCACCAACTACTACGGTGCCAACCACAAAGGCTCGGTGAACTCCCACGGCTTCACCTTCGGTCTGGGCAAGCAGTTCTTCCGCTCCGCTCGGATCAGGCCTTCTGTCTTTGCTGAAGTCGGCGACGTCCGCGCCTCGAACGCCGGCGTCATCACTCACCAGTTCATCTTTGCCGCCGGCTGCGGTCTCGCCGTGCCGCTGAACCGCCACGTCGACCTCGTCCTCACGCCCGCGCAGTACGTCTTCCTCTACCCGCACGGCGACCCCCGCCACGTCTACAACGCCAAAGTCGGCCTCAGCTTCCCCTTCGGCCACCGCTGACGCCGTGCTGACGAGCCGGCAATCGCACCGCCGACACACCCCTGGCTCCGCCTCTCCCGTCTGCGCGCTTCCAGTCAGCTTTCGCGGCGAGTGAGCCAACTCGCCGCAACTCCTGCACCTCTCACCACTTGAAGACTTGCGGCCTCCCCGAAGATGCACGTACCGCCGAGTCTCCAAAGCTCATTCACCAAAGATGTGACAGGAGTCTCTCATGGCACTGCAGGACGTTCTCATCGACGAGCTCCGCGACATGTACAGCGCGGAAAACCAGCTCGTCAAAGCTCTCCCCAAGCTCGCGAAAGGTGCCAAACACCCCGAGCTCAAACAGCTCTTCAAGGATCATCTCGAGGAGACCAAGGGACAGGTCCTCCGCCTGCGCCAGGTCTTCGAACAACTGGGCAAAAAGCCTACCGGCAAGCACTGCAGCGGCATGGAAGGCGTCATCTCCGAGGGCTCCGAGCAGCTCGAAGAGGACCTCGACGATGCCTCCTTTGACTCCGGCCTCATTGGCGCCGCCCTCCGTACCGAGCACTACGAGATCGCCGGCTACCAGGCCTGCATCGCCATCGCCAAGACTCTTGGCCAGCGCGAAATCGTCGAGCTCCTGAAAGAGAACCTCCAGGAAGAGGTCGAGGCCGCCAAGAAGGTTCAGGCCGCCTCCAAGGCCATCTTCAAGGAGGCCATGGAGGAGGAAGAGGAAGACAAGGACTCGGTCCCTGCCTCCAAGAAGCCGGCACGCGAGAAAACCGCCGAGCGCAAGAGCCAGCAGGACGAGAAGGCCGCTGCCGGCGACGTCGGCAAGAGCAAAAAGGGAACTGCTCCGAAGAAGCAGGTCACCGTTGATGAAGAGGATCTCGAAGCCGAGGTCGACGAAACCGACGAGCCCGACGACGAGTAACCTCCAGGCCTCACGGAAAGCAAAAAGGGCATTCCCCGCGGGGAATGCCCTTTTGCTTCAAGCGGCGGACGTTGCCGTCCGCTCTGTTCTTAGCGGAACCGGAAGACCAGGCCGCTGCTGATGTTGAACAGGGTAGCCGCGGGAATACTCGTATTGGCGCCGTAAATATGACTGCTCGTAGTCGTAACCGACCCGTATCCAACCTCAATCGCCCTGAAGTCGACGTGCTTGCCCAACGGGTAGTCCACCCCGGCGAAGACCCCGAACTGTGCCTTCGTTGTGCGCAGGTTTGCATGTTCGGCCTTGCTGCTTCCGGCCCCCACAGCTAGCTGCGCGTACGGCTTCAACCCATACCGCATCGGGTGCGCCTCAATCCTCGCCGAAACAGTGTAGCTGTTCAGCGAAGCGTTGTGCGAGTGCACAATCGTGTCCCGCACATCCACACCCGCGTTGAAAGCTCCCCCGTGGAAGAAGTCGTAGTACCCTCCGAAGTCCAGCCCCCCGAAGGTCCTCGACGTCGTGTTGTCACCCAGAAACGCAAACGGCCCGGTGTCCGGCTGCGAAATGCTGATCCGGGTCACCACCGGATTTAGGTACACGCCTATCTGCGCCTTCGCCCCGAGTGTTCCAAGAGCCAGCGCCAGCGCCGGCACAACCAACCGCAATTTCATCCAGACAATCCTTGCTTTATCCCGAATCTGAGCTCAGCGCCGGCCTTGGCCGACAGCCACTTAGGCTGTAACGGCTTCGCGTACCTTTACCGTTGTCAGCCAGTTATACCTGTCCGGCGCCGCTCCGCTCACGATGTCGAAGAACGCCTTATGCAGCGCCTTGGTGATCGGTCCCATCGACCCATCGCCCACCATGATGCGATCCACGCTGCGCAGGTGTGTCACCTCCGCCGCCGTTCCCGTAAAGAACGCCTCGTCGCAGATGTACAGCAGCTCTCGGGGCAGCGGCTGCTCCACCACAGGAATCCCCATCTGCCGCGCCAGCACCAGGATCGAATCGCGCGTAATCCCGTTCAGCACCGAGTTCGCCAGCGGCGATGTGTACAGCACGCCCCCGCGCACCAGGAACAGGTTCTCGCCCGATCCTTCGCTCAGGTAGCCATTTGTGTCCAGCGCAATGCCCTCCACGTAGCCGTTCACATCGGCTTCCATGCGGATCAGCTGCGAGTTCATGTAGTTCGCGCCCGCCTTTGCCAACGAAGGCATCGTGTTCGGCGCCAGTCGGTTCCAGCTCGAGATACAGACATCCGCGCCATCATGCCCGGCCACATACTTGCCCCACGGGAAGTTCGCGATGTAGATCTCCACCGGCGCCTTGATCGGATTCACACCGATCTCTCCATACCCGCGAAACGCGATCGGCCGGATGTAGCACGGCGCTACGCCATTCGCTTCCACCACCTCAACCACGGCCTCGTTCAGCTGCTCCAGCGTGTAGGGAAGCGGCATCCGGTAGATCTTCGCGGAATCGATCAGCCGCTGCATGTGCTCCGGCAGCCGGAAGATCCCAGCAGTCTCACCCTGCGTGTAGCAGCGGATTCCCTCAAATACGGACGAGCCATAGTGCACCACATGGCTCATGACATGGATCTGGGCCTTCTCCCAGGGAATCAGCTGGCCGTTATGCCAGATGTTGGCAGTCGTCTCGAGAGGCATTGCGTCTCCTTATGGTCGAAGTCCCGATTATACGAAGGCGCGCCAGAATGCGCTTAAAACAGCTTAGAAACACCTTTTTTGACACTAAAACCGCA
>DATLMQ010000051.1:0-10965 GCA_035537215.1 Acidobacteriaceae bacterium | reverse complement strand
GGGGCTGGCGATCGCAAGGCAGCTGGTGGAGCTGCATGGAGGACGGCTGGGGGTGGAAAGCGAGGTGGGGGTGGGCAGCCGCTTCACCTTCACGCTGCCGCTGAGCCCATGGGCCGTCCGGGCGACGGAGAGCGAGGCGTCGCGTGCAATGGGCCTGGCCGAAGCCGCGCGCCTGGACAACGCTATCGAACCGGCGACCGCGCCGGAGGCGTAAGCGCGGTGCGGCGGACTGGCTCAGGCGGGCTCGCGCTCCCCTGCCGGAATCCGGAGGCCGGGTTGTGGATGCTTTCTGCTGAAGCCGGTCGCGTGGCGCAGGCCGGCGGCAGCTATCAGGCAGAGCTCGAGAAGGCAGACGCCATCCCACTGCCAGCGCGCCCAGGCCAGGGTGGCGAGGGCCGAGCCTATAGCTCCGCCGGTGAAGTAGATGGTCATGTAGATGGTGTTGAGGCGGCTGCGCGCCTGCGTACCGAGGCCGAAGATGCGGGTCTGGTTGGCGACCTGCATCATCTGCGCGCCGACGTCGAGCGCGAGGACGCCGAAGACCAGCGCGACCATGTGCACGGCCACGGAAAGATGCGCGCGCTCGGAGACCCACATCCAGAGGTACGAGAAGGTGAGGACGGCGCCGGCGGAGGTGACCACGAAGCGCGTGCCGCGCGCGTCCGAGAGCCGGCCGGCAAACGGCGCCACCATGGCGCCGGCGGCGCCAACGACACCGAAGGTGCCCGCCACGCCGGGACCCATGCCGTAGTGCGCCTGCAGCAGGAAGACGATGGTGGTCCAGAAGCAGCTGAACGAAGCAAAGGCCAGCGCACCCACAGCGGCGGCTTCACGCAGCAGCGGCTCGGTGCTGACGAGCGTCCAGAGCGAGCGCATGGTGTCGGCATAGGTGAGCGAGGCGCGCACGCGCATGCGCGGCATCACGCGATACATGGCGGGAATGAACGCTGCGTTGATAACGGCCGCCACAAAGAAGACGGTCCGCCATCCACCCAGGCGGCTGACCCAGCCGGCGAAGCTGCGGGCCAGCAGGATGCCCAGCAGAAGGCCCGTCATTACGGTGCCGATCGCCTGCCCGCGCCGCTCGTGCGGAACAAGGTCCGGGGCCATGGGCAGAGCTACGTGCGTGACCGACGCCATCATGCCGATCAGCACGCTTGCGGCGATCATCCATGCCAGCCCGTGCGCCAGCCCCGCGAGCAGCAGCGCCACGGACGCGCCGCCGTACAGCCGCATCATCAGAGTGCGGCGCTCCGCGATATCGCCCAGCGGCACAAACAGCAGCAGCCCGGCGGCATAGCCGACCTGCGTGGCGACGGCCACAAAGCCCATGGTGCGCGGGCCTTCGCCCAGGCTGTGCCCCATCACCATCAGCAGCGGCTGATTGAAGTAGATGGACGCGACGCCGACCGCGCAGGCCACGCCGAGGAACGGTAGCGCCCACCTTCCGCTCAGCGTTGCCTTGGACCCTTGCGCCATTGCCCCCCAACCCTCTTGAGTCTACACAGACGGACGTCCTGGCCGGCGCTGCGGCGGCCCCGCAGCGACCCGCTCTCGTCCGCCCAACCGGTATCATGGAGGTTGGCCTTATGCAGACCGGGACCATAGCGATCGCCATGTCCGGCGGCGTGGATTCTTCCACCGTCGCGGCGATGCTGCACGCGCAGGGATACACGGTGGTCGGCCTCACGCTGCAGCTGTGGAACCAGCGGCGCCTTGCGGGGCGCGAGGGCATGCCGGAGTCCGTCCAGGGCCGCTGCTGCTCGCTGGACGACGTGTATGACGCCCGCCGCGTGGCCGAGCACCTCGGAATTCCCTACTACCTTGTGAACGCGCAGGAGCGCTTCGAGGAGGAGGTCGTGCGGCCGTTCGTGGACGAGTACCTCGCCGGACGAACGCCGATTCCCTGCACCCTGTGCAACAACCACCTGAAGTTCGATCAGCTGCTGGCCACGGCCCGCCAGATCGGCGCGGAGAAGATTGCGACCGGGCACTACGCGCGCATCCACTTCGATCCGGAGCGCGGACGGTGGATCCTCTCGCGCCCGGCGGACCGGTCCAAGGACCAGACGTATTTTCTCTTCGGCCTCACGCAGGAGCAGCTGGCGCACACGCTGTTTCCGCTGGGCGAGATGCACAAGCCGGAGGTGCGCACGCTGGCCGCCGACCACGGGCTGGAGCTCGCGGCCAAGCCGGACTCGCAGGAGATCTGCTTCATTCCGGGCGGCAGCTACTCGCAGTTTCTGAAGGCGTATCTGGATGAACAGGGACGCGAGCTTCCGGACAGCGCGGGAGAGCTGGTAGCGGCCGGCTCAGGAGAGTCGCTGGGACGCCACGAAGGCATTCATGGCTTCACCGTGGGACAGCGCAAGGGGCTGGGCCTGAGCTCTCCGGATCCGCTGTATGTGCTGCGCATTCACCCGGACTCACATCGCGTGGAGGTCGGACCGGATTCCGCCCTCTACTCGCGGAGCTTGCGGGCGAACCGGCTGAACTGGGTGTCGATCGCGGAGCCCTCGGCTGAGGTACGGGTGAGCATCAAGATACGGCATCGGCATGAGCCGGCGGCGGCTACGCTGAGGGTGGTCGGGGAGGACGAGATTGAAGCGGTGTTCGATGAGCCGCAGCGGGCGATCACGCCGGGGCAGTCGGCGGTCTTCTTTCAGGGAGACGAGGTTGCGGGCGGAGGCTGGATCTTCTAGCCCTCCGCCCGCTGTCCCTGCTGCGACGCCCCGCGGATGTGAAGAAGCTTTAGAAGTCGTACGGTCCGCGGGTCCGGGTGGAGTTGCCCTTGATCGTGCCGGGGTAGCGGTTCATCAGCGACTCGACGCTGGCACGAACGCCCGCGACCAGCGCGGCGGCGTGGCGCACAGGCGTCATCACCCCGGTCTGCACGGTGTTGGCCACCTGATGGGTCGTATCGAGGATCCCGGTGACCAGGGTATTCACGCGGTTCACCTGGACGCGCGTCTTCAGGTTCACATCGTTGACCGTCTCGCTGATGTGGCTGACGGTGTGCCCGAGCTCTTCGCTCTTGATCTTGGCGGTCTCGGCGATCTGCTCGGCCGTGGCCACCATCGCCCGTATCTTCGGGGTCATCTCGTCGACCAGCGCCTCGCTCTTGGCGACCACGGTCTTGACCTTGGGGGTCACCTCGTCGAGCAGCGCATGGCTCTTGGCGATCAGCGGCAACGCCTTGTGCTCCACGGTATCGGCGATCGCTTCCACCTTCTTCACCAGGCGAAGAGCCATCAGGCCGGCCACCGCCATCGCGAGCACGACCAGCAGCATGACGCCGGCGATGACCCAGATGGCGATCATCATCATATGGGTGTCATGTGCCAGATCTTCGGGGCTCTGCAAGAACATCAAAAGGGCGTGCTGCGTCGCTAGCATTGGTTGCCTCCTGTGAGAATGCCAGCCGCTATCCTGCGGCGTCCGGCAATGAAACCATCTTCAACTGCATAAGATACGATCTGCAGCAGACACGACAAAATGCGCGTTCGCGCGCGCACAGTCGCAAAGCAAAAGGGGCCGGCGATCGACCGGCCCCGATCCTGCGCAAAGCGTTTAGGAACCCTGGCCAGGCTCAGGGGTCGGTGTCGCCGCGGTCCGGGCATAGGCGTCCTTACCTGCGTCCACCGCCGCCGACACAGCGCCGGTCTGGCTCTGGATCAGGTCCTTGCCCTTTTCCACGTACTGGGTCCACTGCGTGCGTCCCTTGTCGTAGTACTCCTTGCCCTTGTCCACGTACTGGCCGGCAGTTTCCTTGCCCTGCTGTACATACTGCCCGGCAGCTTCCTTGCCCTGCTGCACGTACTGGGTGGCCTGCTCCTTGCCCTGCGCGTACATCTGGTTGGCCTTGTCACGGGCCTCCATGGCGCCGGCGACAAGCTCATCGCGCGTCTCCTTGCCGGACTTTGGCGCGTAAAGAACGCCTACCAGGGCACCAATGCCCAACCCTGCCAAAAACCAGCCAAACCCACTTCCGCTCTCGTTGTCCGCCATCGCGCTTCTCCTCGATTTCGTTTGTGATGTAAACATCGACCATTACCGGTACGCCCGAACCTACCGAACTCCATGTGCTTCCGGCCGGGCGCAGGCCGAGTCACCTATTCATGCGGGTAGATGCCTCGACGAGGCCTTCGGTTGTGTATGCTCGAACCGGCTGCCATCGCCTGTGGAGGGTAGCACAGCCAGCCCGCCCGTCGGGAGACCGAAGGGTATGGTGGAAGCAGCAGGCCGGCCCACGCAGCCGGCTCACATAGCAGGCCCACGTACGACAGGAGGACGCGATGCTGAAGCGCACGAAGAAATCCCGATCCAAGACGACAGTTTTCCGGGGTGCCTGGATGGCCCTGCTGGCCGCCACGCTGACCGTCAGCGGATGCAAGAAGACGGTGGATGACCCCACCCTCGCGCAGAATGTGCAGACAGCCCTGAAGAACGATGCCTCCATTGCCAAGCAGCCGGTGCAGGTGGCGGTCAACCAGGGTGTCGTCACGCTTTCGGGCAACGTCACCGACGACACTGCCAGTTCCGTAGCCGCCCAGGACGCGGCCCGCGTTGAAGGCGTGAAGGAGGTGGTGAACAGCATCACCGTGGCCGGCATCCAGGTAGCGCCGACGGTTACCTCACCTGCCGCGCCGACCACGCCGCGCGTGGCCACCACGGCCGAGCGCCAGGTGATCGCGACGAAGAAGACCCTTCCTCCGCCGCCCGACAACAAGCCTGCGCCGGCACCGCCCGCGCCCACCTTCCACGAGGTCACCGTGCCCGCCGGCAAGGAGATTCCGGTGCGGATCACGGAGACGCTGGACAGCGAGCACACCGACACCGGCGCCCGGTTCAACGGTGTGATCACACGCAATGTCGTCTCCGATGGCATGGTCGTGCTTCCCGCCGGCTCGGCTGTGAGCGGGCGCGTCGTCGAAGCCAAGGATGCCGGCCGCTTCAAAGGCCATTCACTGCTTTCGATCGCGCTGACCTCGGTGCGGCGGCGCGGCGCCCTGATCTCGGTGAGCAGCGAACCTTATACGGTTCAGGGAAAGAATCGCGGCAAGAACAGCGTTGCCAAGATCGGCGGCGGAGCGGCGGTTGGCGCTGTGCTGGGAGGCATCTTCGGCGGCGGCAAGGGAGCGGCCATCGGCAGCCTTGCGGGCGGCGGCGGCGGCGCCGCGTACCAGGGCCTCACGCACGGCGAGCAGGTCTCGATTCCGTCGGAGACGGTCATTCGCTTCCGGCTGGCGCAGTCCTTTACCGTGCGCACCTCGGAGAACGCGTCGGATGACAGGGACGATGAGCCGCAGCCCGAGCTGCGTACACGTGAACCCGGCCCCGGGCTTTGATCCGTTCCACACGCACAGGATCGCTCGCCTCGCAGCGGTAGTACACTGCGGACGAGCGATCCTGCTCCGCTTACCTGTGCGCCTCCAGCTGCGCGTCCGAGAGCATTGCGTTTGATTCAGCCATCTTCCAACCCCCGGGGATTCCTCACCCTCACACTCCACGCCCATCTGCCATACGTCGTGAACCACGGCAGCTGGCCGCACGGCATTGAGTGGCTGCTGGAAGCCGCCGCCGAGACCTACCTTCCGCTGCTGCGCGCGCTCGAGCGACTGGCCACCGACGGCATCGCCCTGCACTGCAACCTGAACCTCTCGCCGATCCTGCTCGAGCAGCTCGCGCACCCGGTCTTCCGCGCTGAGTTCCCGCGCTACCTTGAACGCAAGATCGTGGCCGCGCGCGAGGACGAGGCGTTCTTTCTCTCTACCGGAGAGCAGGTCTACACCGAAACGGCGCGCTTCTGGCAGAGCTTTTTCTCGGACGCGCTGCAGCAGTTCGAGGCGCTCGGCGGCAACATCGTCTCCGGCTTCCGCTCGCTGGCCGACCGCGGCCTGATCGAGATCATCACCTGCGGCGCCACGCATGGGTACATGCCGCTGCTGGGCACCGACGAGAGCCTGCGCGCGCAGGTGCGCACGGCGGTCACCACCCACGAGCGCCACCTCGGCCGCAAACCCCGCGGCATCTGGGCGCCGGAGAGCGGCTACCGTCCGGCCGGCCTGTGGACCTTCCCTGTCCCGCCCGAGGACATCCATCCCACACCGCCGGCCTTCCGCCGCATCGGCGTGGAGCAGGCGCTCAGCGAATCCGGCCTGGAGTTCTTCTTCGTCGACACGCACCTGGTGCAGGACTCCGCGCGCGTGCACTCGCCCTACGAGTTTCTGCAGCGCTCGCGGGGCGGCCAAGGCGGCTTTCAGGCCCCGGACGACCGCCGCCTGTACCACCCGTTCTACGTGGAGGGACCGTACGACAGACGTTCGGCCGTGACGATCTTTCCGCGCGATCCCCGCACCGGCCTGCAGGTCTGGTCCGGCGACTCCGGCTATCCGGGCGACGAAAACTATCTCGACTTCCACAAAAAGCGCTGGCCCGGCGGGCACCGTTACTGGCGCGTCACCGGACCGGGTGTGGATATCGGCGACAAGCACCCGTACATCCCGGCGGCGGCGGCCGAGCGCATCCGCGAGCACGCCTCGCACTTCGTCCACCTGGTCTGGGAGGCGCTCGAGCCGCGGCTGGACGACACCGTTCCTCCGGTGCTCTGCTCGCCCTTCGATGCCGAGCTCTTCGGCCACTGGTGGTTTGAAGGCGTGCAGTGGCTGGAGGCGGTCGCCCGCACCCTGCACGATTACCCCATCGGCATCGAGCTTACCAACTGCTCGGCCTACCTGGACCGCTATCCGCGGGCGGGCTTCCTGGCGCTGCACGAAGGCTCCTGGGGAGCGGAGGGCAACAACCAGGTCTGGCTGAACGGCGAGACCTCCTGGACCTACGCCCGGCTCTACGCCGCCGAGCTCGCCTGCCGCGAGATCTGCAGCTCGGATGCGTGGAGCGACGGCGGCCTGCGCGAGCGCATCGTCAAGCAGCTCTGCCGCGAGCTGCTTCTGCTGGAGTCCTCCGACTGGCAGTTCCTGATCACCACCGGCGCGGCCCGCGACTACGCCGAGCTGCGCTTCAACACCCACCACAGCCAGTTCGAGGAGCTTCGCGGGCTGTACGAAAGCACCCTGCGGGAGGGCACGCTCGCGCCCGAGCAAATCGAGCGCCTTGCCGCGATCGAGGAGCGCGACAGCGTCTTCGCCGATATCGACCCCGGCCTGTGGGCCACCGGCGCGCATGCGGTCCGTGACTCCGCCCCGAACGCGCCCTTTGTGCGAACCGAGCATCCGTTCTCCGGTCCGGTGGAGGCGCTGGTTACCGACGCCTCGATCAGCGAGATCCAGAAGTTCCTGCTCCCGCGCCATCGCCCCGGAGCCGGCGAGTCCGATGAATCCGTCTGAGCGCTCCACGCTGCGGCGTTCTGCAGTGTCGGAGCTCCACTCCGATGCTGCCGCCGGGGGCTCAGAACGTGCCGAAGAGGCGCAGCGTCCGCAGGGTGCGGAGCATTCACAAGGTGCGGAGCGTGCCGAGCCTACGGAACAGCCGGCGCGCGCGCGGTTGTCGCTGGTGCCACCGCGGCCGTCTTCGCCGCAGCGGTACTCACCCCTGGCGCTCTGGCATCTGCTGTCGCTCGATGCGCCTACCGTAGCCGCGCTGTGGACGTGGACGGTCGCGCACACGGTGGGGATCGTGCTTCCTTGGACCGCGAGTGCGGCCATGGCGCTGGCGGTGTGGATGCTGTACGCCTCCGACCGTCTGCTGGACGCTCGTCCCCTGCCCGGCGGAGAGGCTCCGCGGGATCTTGAGGAGCGCCATCGCTTTCACCAGCGGCACCGGAGCGTCTTTCTCGCGGCCATCGTCGCGGTGGCTGCGGTGCTGGCCGGTCTGCTGCACACGCTGGATCCGCGCGCGCTGCATCTTTACGCGGCGCTGGCGACGATGCTGGCCGCGTGGCTGCTTCTGGTGCATGCGCCTTCGCCCGCTGCGGCCAGCGCGCAGCGGCTCCCGAAGGAGCTGGCCGTCGGCATCTTCTTCCCTGCCGCCGTCTTCATTCCCACGGTGGCACGCGCGCCGGAGCTGCGCCTCCCGCTGCTCGCTCCCGCGGCGATCTTTGCCGCGCTGTGCACCCTGAACTGCCTGTACCTCTACGCCTGGGAGCACCCGGCGTCGCTGCGCACCGCGCACTGGACCACGCGCTGGGCGGTACGGAGGCTGGTGCCGCTTACGCTGACGGTGGCGGCGCTCTCCGCGCTGCTCGTCGTCGCGGCGCTGCCCGCGGCCCTCCCGCTCGCCTCACGGCTTGCTCCGCACGGCGCAGGCAGCTTTCTGCTGCCCGCACTCTGCACGCTGGTGAGCACGCTGCTTCTGCTCGCCCTGCATAAGCTGCGCGACAGGCTGAGCGCCCTTCATCTCCGCGCTCTCGCCGACCTGGTTCTGCTCTCACCACTGCTGGTGGTCCCACTCGCGTCCCTCGCGTCGCGATGACGCGGCCCGCTCCACCCGACTTCGATCGCGTCGCCGGAATCTATCGGTGGGCGGAGTATGCCTGCTTCGGCCCTCTGCTGCAGCGCACGCGAACGTATCTTCTGCGCGAGCTTCCGATGCTGCACCATGCACTCATCGTGGGCGACGGCGACGGCCGTTTCACCCAGCAGTTCCTGCGAGCGCAGCCGGGCTGCGAGGTTCTCGCCATCGACCTCAGCGCGAAGATGCTCGAGAAGCTGCGCGCCCGTTGCCTTCGCGCAACCCCCAACGCCTCCGCCCACCTGCGCACGGTGCAGCAGTCGGCGCTGGATACGACGCCGGCCCGCGATACCGATCTGATCGTCACGCACTTTGTCCTCGACTGCTTCCCCCAGGCCCAGGTGGATGCCCTGGCGCAACACTGGGGAGCGCATCTCCGCCCCGGCGCGCTTTGGCTGGTCAGCGACTTCGCGATCCCGCGCGCGCCCTTGCTCGGCTCGCTGGCGAAGATCTACATCCGTGCTCTCTACGCCGCCTTCCGCCTTCTCACCGGGCTGCGTGTCACGCGCCTGCCGGATCCCGCGGCCGCGCTGCGCAGCGCGGGCTTCCGTCGCCTGCGGCATCAAACGTTTCTCTGCGGGCTTCTTTACACAGAACTCTGGCGCCGCGAGTAAACTGGCCCACAAGCGGCGGCGCGCAACCCTGTCCCGGCCCCGGCCATCCACTCCCTTATGAGCCCGCTCATGCACGACGCGTTCGCAGCGAAGATGGCTCCCTCCGGATCCGATCCGCACCAGGATCGTCTCTCTGATCCCCAACCCGATCCTGAACCGCCCGTCCCCTCGCTCCCCGAGCCCGACCCCGGCGTCTTCCACCACGAGCCTGGCGTCCATCCCGCCGTCCCACGGAGCGAATCGCACGCATGAACCTGTATGTCCTTCGTCACGCCAGCGCCGGCACGCGCCGCGTCAACCCCGCCCTCGACATCAAGCGTCCGCTCGACAAGGAAGGCAAGCGCCACTGCCTGCACCTCGCCCATGTGCTCAACGCTCTGAAGGTCAACTTCGACCTCATCGTCTCCAGCCCGCTCAAGCGCAGCCTGCAGACCGCGCAGCTTGTGGGCACCGAGACCGGGTATGAGACCCCGATCCTCAGCTCCAACGCGCTCGCACCCGCGGCCACCTACGCGCAGTTCCAGCGCCTGCTGCACGAGTGCGCCTCTTTTGAGAACGTTCTTGTCGTAGGCCACAATCCGAACATCACATCGTTTCTGCTGCACATGGTCTGCGGTCCGCAGGCCGCCGACGGCAAACCGCTGCAGGTTCGCATCCGCATGCGCAAGGGATCGCTCGCCCGCCTTAGCCTGCAGCGCGGCCCCGCCACCCTGCAGTGGCTGCTGGAGCCCCGCACCGTCCGCGCGCTCTACGCCACGTCCACGAAGAGCTCGCGCCGGAAGACCTCGCGGAAGTAAGCCGCCTCTTTCTTCAGCGACCACAGCTCCAGCTCCGCCCCTCCGCGGGCTGGCACCAGCTCCACGGTGACGCGCTTGGGAAAGATCCGCGTGCGCACCGCCAGCGACGAGTTGGTTCGATCCTGGTTCAGCGCCTGCGCCATGCGCAGCAGCACCACAGCGCGGACCACGTACCCGTGCTCCTCCACCGGAACCGTGCGCATCACGCGATCGATCGGCTCCGGCCGGCTGCGGCCGAGGTAGCGCGCGATGGCCGCGACAATCGCCCGCTGCTGCGGCGAAAAGCCGAAGATCTCCGAGTTCGCGATGATGTACTGCGTGTGCCGGTGCCGGCCCTGGTGGTTCATGTACTTGCCCACGCCCTGCATCATCGCCGCCGACTGCAGCCACAGCCTATACTCCGAGGGCAGATCATGCACCCGCTGCAGCTGGTCAAACAGCTGCGTGGCGCGCTCGCAGTGCGGCTCGGCCTTTTTGATATCCACGCCATAGCGCTTGCAGACGTCGAGCACACCCGTCCAGCGCTCCGCCTCGATAGTGCGATACACGCTGGCGCGCGCATCCGTCTCAGCCAGCATCTGCGCGAGCATGCCGTCGCGCAGCCCCAGCCGCGAGTAGCGGAAGCCCTTCAGCCCCATCCCCTCCAGCAGCGCGGCGTACACCTGCGCGCCTCCGGTGATGATCTCCGACCGCCGCGGACCGATGCCCGGCACCGCCGCCCGCTGCGCGTTGTTCATCCGCAGCAGACGGTCGGCCAGACGTCGCACCGCGACCGTACTGGTGGTCAGCACCGCATCCTTGGCCACGCGCGTGCGCTTGCCGCGGGCCGGCTTCATCGGTGCGCGCTCGATGGCATCTTCCGCAGGCAGCGCGTGGCTGGCCTCGGCCAGCGCGGCCGCCGTGCCCGAGGTGGCGATCACGAGGTCGATCCTGGCCGGCCCCAGGCGCCGCTGTCCGCGGCCCAGCTCGCGATCGATAAACTTCCGCAGCCGCGCGATATCGTCCTTGCCCGGCGGATCCGTGCGCAGGAACTCCTGCTGCAGCCGCACCGCGCCCAGGGGAAGACTCACAATCTGCTGGATACG
>DATLMQ010000050.1:0-3508 GCA_035537215.1 Acidobacteriaceae bacterium | reverse complement strand
CGGTCTGATACTGCTTCAGCGCAGCCTGCTTCGCGGCGTAGGCGCGAAGGGCGCCTTTGTAGGCCTCGTCCGTGGCTGTCCAGAGGGCGTAACGAAGCGCGGCAGAGTCGATGTCCGCAGGCGCGAGCTGCAGGGATCCGTCGCCGCGGGAGGAGCTGGAGTCAGAGGTGTAATCCCCGACACGGACCTCGACGCGAACGATGCGCTGACGGTTCTCCGTCTCACGGATAAGTGCACCGTAGTTGGCCAGGGCCTCGTAGCTGTGCAGGTCTTCGAGCCGGTACTGGATGAAGTAGGGGCGCTGCATGCCGGGCAGCACAAGAAGCTGCTGCTCGCGGGCGAGCTCCGACTTCATGGCCGCGAGGATCGGATCGGAGCCCGCGGCCTTAGACTTGGCGGCTTCTGTCCTCCCAGCCACGGGAGACGCGCTCGCGGTCCTGGACTGCGCCTGCGCGGAGGACAGCGGGGAGGCGAGGGAGAGCGCGATCGCGGCGGATAAGCAGGGGGTAAGGTAGCCAGCGGCTCGCATCAGTTGCCACCTTTCTGAGCCGCCGCTGGCGCGGGCTTATCGTCCATGGGAGGCGGCGGAACAATGGGCGGACGGGCTGTACCCTGTGCCTGGCGCTGCGTCTCGATCTCGCTGACGAGCATGGCCGGGGCAACGGCGCTCACGGGCACCGTGCCCGACTCCGCCCCGCACTCCCCGTTGAAGACGTCCTGATGATCACCCGTGGCGAGGATGCGGCTGAGCGCGGCTTGCGGGGTGCCGACGATCGAGACGCCGCGGACGAGCTCGTCCGGCCGGCCATCAACGTACACGCGGTAGACCACCAGAGGGATCACCTGAAAAGCCTGCGGGGAGCGCCGGGTTGTTACGGCGAAGCCGGAGCTGATGTCCTCGAAGAACAGTCCATAGGGCTTGCCCTGCTTCTTCGCCTCGGCCTTGAGCATCTCGCGCAGCTCGGCGTCAGGAACAACCTTGCTGGAGCTGACAATCAGATTCCCCTGGCGTCCCGTGGGCATCTTGCCCACCTGGGAGCGACCGTGTCCATTCGAATCCGAGAAGCTCGCAATCGGCTGGCGCGACATCAGAAAGGTCTTCAGGACACCGCTCTGCACCAGCTCGACGCGTTGTGCCGGCTGCCCCTCGTCGTCGACCACATAGTGCCCGCTGAGCGCCTGACCATGCAGCTCAGAGACTGTGGGGTCGTCGGCCACCGATAGAAAGCTGGGCAGGATGGGCTTGCCCAGCAGCTTGGTGAAGGTCTGCCCTTCCTCATCGCCGCGCTGCCGCTGGCCCTCCAGCCTGTGCCCGAGGACCTCATGAAAGAACACCGCAGAGGCTCGGCCCGACAGGATCGCGGGCCCGTTGTAAGGCTCCGTAATGGGCGCCGACCGGAGCTCGTCGAGGTTCTTCGCCAGTGCTTCCGTCTTCGCGAGCACGGTCGCCTGGTCAGGGAGGTGTCCGGCGGTGTCGGACTCGAACGTTTCGGCGCGGAACAGATCCATGCCATCGGCCGCGCGTGTGCGTGCGACGACCACCAGCCGCGCTACCTCGTTGGGGGTCGCAACTCTCGAGCCTTCGCTGGAGACGAAGTAGTCGGTCTCGTGCTTTACCTGCAGGATGACCATGTCGTACAGGATGTTCTGGTGATTGCGGAAGACAGCGCTCAGGGCGCGGAGGCGACTCTCCCAGGCGGCGCGGTCCAGCTGCAGCGGCGAGGCAGCATTCAGTACGTCGCTGACCGGCTTCTGAGCAGAGAAGTCGGCAGACGCATCCTCCTCCTTAGCGCGCACCTGCTGCTCAGTTTTGACCTTCTCCAGTGCATCGAGCGCTTTGCCGTAGCCCCGGTTGGTGGCGTACCACAGGGTGCGCTGGAGGGCCGCACGATCCTCGCTGAGCGGCAGCGGCAGGGTGGTGAGTGCGCTTGTACGGTGGTCGCCATGGGTGTTGTCCAACGCTGGAGCGCCACTGCGGATCTGCACGTCCGCGGTTCGGGTGTGCGAAGAGCTGCTGTTGAGCAGGGCGCCGAACTGCGCGGTGAGGCTAACGATCTCTGCATCCGCTACGGAGTAACTGAGGAAGTAGGGCTTGGCTTGGGGAGCTGGGGCTGCGGCTCCGGCCGGGGCCGCAGGCGAGCTGCCTAAGGAGGCCATCGCTCGCTGCAGCTCGGCCTGCATGGTATCGAGCAGCGCGGGGTCGGCCGGTGAAGCGGCGGGCTGTGGGCCGACCGGAGCCTTGGTGGCGGCAGGGGCGTGATTTGACCCGGCGGCGGACAGAACTCCCGGGCTCGCGACGGCGAGCAAGCCGAGAAGCACCGCTCGGACGCGAGGCTGCCAGCGGAGCAAGAGCGAAGGTGATGGCGCGGGAGGGTTCGGCAATACAGGGTCCAACGGTGGCCGATCTGGAGCAGAGGTGCCTGCAAAGCGAGTGTACCCGAGGGCGCAAGAGGGCGTCCGGGGCAGAAACGCATGCGCGACCGAGGCATGAGCCTTGCGCTCGACGGCCGGTTCGGCGCAGACTCGGAGAACCTCGGAATGCTTTGAGCCCTAAGGAGATCGATGCTCCTGCGACGCTTTACCCTGTTGTTTGCGCTGCTGCTTCCCTGCCTGTTTGCCGGTTGCGGGCGGGAGACTCCGGCGGAACACGCCGCCAATGTATACGCCGCCAGGGAGATGGCCGCGGCTCCTCCGCACGGCAACCTGCCGGACTTCTCCCTGGCTCCTGATCAGCTTGCCAAGGCCCAGCACCTCGCCGGCGTGCATGTCACGATGCACTTCGCGGAGGCGGCCTGGGGCATCCTTCAGCTGGTGCTGCTGCTGTGGCTTGGCGGAATCGCCTGGATGCGCGACACGGCGGTGCGGGCAGGGCGGAATCGCTGGATCCAGGGATTTGCGTTTCTCGGGCTATTCATGGCGGCCACCTTTCTGCTCGAGCTGCCGCTGGACCTGTACGCGCACCATCTTTCGCTCAAATACGGCCTCTCCGTGCAGCGCTGGCCAAGTTGGTTCGGTGACCAGGGGAAGAGCTTCGGGCTGATGTGGATCTTCGGCGGCCTGGTCGTGATGCTGCTCTTCTGGGTAATCCGCAGGCTGCCGCAGCGCTGGTGGCTGGTTTTCTGGGTATGCACTATTCCGATCACGCTTTTCGGTGTGTTCATCGGGCCCTACATCGAGCCGTTGTTCAATCACTATGAGCCCCTGCAGCAGACGCACCCCGAGTTGGTCGCGCAACTGGAACGCGTGGTGGCCAAGGGACACATGGATATCCCGCCGGAGCGGATGTTTCTGATGAAGGCCTCGGCAAAGACGACGACGCTAAACGCCGACGTCGAAGGCTTCGGACACTCCAAGCGCGTGGTCGTGTGGGACACCACCATCGCGAAAGCAACACCCGAGGAGATACTGCTCATCTTCGGACATGAGAGTGGACACTACGTGCTGGGGCACATCACGCGCGGGCTGGTGATCAGCTTTGTCGGCAGCTTCGTGCTGCTCTTTCTAGGGT
>DATLMQ010000049.1:0-15311 GCA_035537215.1 Acidobacteriaceae bacterium | reverse complement strand
ACCTTCCGGCTCAGCCTGATCCACAACCTGGAAACACAGGCGCAGATCGTCGGCGAGAACAGCATCTCCTCGTTGACCTTCAATGACCCGCTGAGCGCCAAGCTCACCCTCCAGGGCCTCAGTCGATCTCCGGACGTCGTCGCTGCTGTCTTGATTGCCGAGGATGGCACCGTGTTCGCCAGCTATCCGGCGTCTGAAGTCTCCAGCGCGCTCAAGGCTCATGTACTCCGCGCGCGTGAGAGCGAACATCACTGGTCCAGCGGACTGGACCTCCTGCTGGCTCACCGCATCAGGTTTGAGGGCAAGTCCCTGGGCGTGGTCTACATCTTCGCCACGCTGGAGGAGATCGGTCAGCGCACACGGCGTTACCTGCTCATCTCCACGCTGATCCTTCTGTTCTGCATGACAGCGGCCTTGCTGATCAGCTCCGTGTCGCAGCGGCTTGTGGCGAAGCCCATCATCTCCCTCGCAGAGACCGCCCGATCGATCTCGCGTCAGAAGGATTACTCCGTTCGTGCCGAGTCCACCGGCGACAGCGTGGAGATGCTGATCCTCACGCGCGCCTTCAATGACATGCTCCAGCAGATTGAAGAACGTGACGTGGCCCTGAGTCACGCGCGCGACGAGCTTGAGCAGCGTGTGCAGGAGCGCACCGCGGAGCTGCAGTCCGCCAACCGCGAACTCGAAGCGTTCTCCTACACCGTCGCGCACGATCTGCGAGGCCCCCTGGATTCCATCGGAGGGATTGCGTTCGTTCTTGCGCATGCAGAGAAGGATTGGCGGGATGCCGAGACAGAAGAGATGCTGCAGCGCCTGCAGCTCTCGACCCGAAGCATGGCCGGCCTCATCGACGATCTTCTAAACTTCGCGCGCGCCTCCACCGTGGCGCTGAAGCATGACGCCGTCAATCTCACCGCCATGGCGCGCGAGATCACGCGAGACCTTCATGGCTCCGATCCGGAGCGCTGCGTCGAGTTCAAGATCGCGTCACTCCCGCCCGTTCAGGGCGATGTAGGGCTGCTGAAGATCGTGCTCGACAACCTGTTGGGAAACGCCTGGAAGTACACCTCGCGTCATGAGCACGCCTGCATCGAGCTCGGCTCCATGCAGCAGGATGGCCGGCTCGTTTACTTTGTACGCGACGATGGCGCCGGCTTTGAGCGGCATCGGAGCGGCGAAATCTTCAAGCCCTTCCAGCGGCTGCACAGCAAGAGTGAATTTCCGGGAACCGGTGTCGGGCTCGCCACCGTGCAGCGCATCATCGCGCGCCACGGTGGAACCGTCTGGGCTGAAGGCGACGTCGAAAAGGGCGCGACCTTCTACTTCACGCTATAGCTCGTCGACTCCGTTAGCCCAGCGCCAGCACGATCGCCCCCGCAACAATCAGCAGGCCACCCGCAGCCTTGCGGACCGTAAGTGCCTCGCCCAGCAGAGGCCATGCGAGCAGAATCACGAGCACCACACTGAGCTTATCGATCGGCGCCACCTTGGAAGCTTCTCCGAGTGACAGCGCTCGAAAGTAGCAGATCCACGATAATCCCGTCGCCAGCCCCGAAGCTCCAAGCAACATCCAGCTTCGGCGATCCACTGCGCCCAGATCATGATGTCCGCCGAACGCGATCGCAATGGCCCACGCGAAGATCACGACCACAGTCGTGCGGATGGCGGTGGCAAGATTCGGCTCGACGTGAGACACGCCTGCCTTCGCCAGCAGCGCCGTAGCCGCAGCAAACACAGCAGACAAAAGCGACCAGGCAATCCATGACATGCCACGCTCCAAGAGAGAGGACGCGCGCTGAGCCTGTGAGGACGCGCCCCCACTGCATTAGAAATTTACCGAAAATATTAAGCACCACACGGCTTCCCGCCGCGTTTGCTGCGCCATATTCTTAAAGCTGTTGTCGATGCGGAGAATGTCCGGCACCGCACTTAAGTGCTTCTCTGACGCTCTCTTAAGCCATCACAGATCACAATCCGGCCTGCGCAGAAAATCTGCTGTACGGAGCCGAGGCAGCCACTCTCGATATCTGCTGCATCCAAGATCGTGTGAGCGAAAAGAAACACACTCCCGGTAGATCGAGAGCAGTTGTCTGCTTCTGCCATCTCCGGTGGAACTTCGTCTATCAGCGGCCTCAGCATCTTCTGACCCGATTTCAAGAGGTAGCCGATGTCCACCTCTGGGAAGAGCCCGTATTTGAAGATCGCGAAGCTCCGGAGCTGCATGCTTCCGTCGGCCGTGGCAATGTGCGCGTGCTCACCCCGCGCCTGCCCCATGGTCTCTCTGAAGATCAAGCCGTGCAGGCGCAGCGCACTCTTCTCGACCGGTACATCCGTGAGCAGCAGCTGGAAGACTTCATCGCCTGGTACTACACGCCCATGGCGCTGCGCTTCTCCGATCATCTTTCACCCGATGTCACCGTGTACGACTGCATGGATGAGCTCTCTGCGTTTCAAGGCGCGCCGCCCGAGCTGATCGACCACGAGCGCAGCTTGTTCAGCCGTGCCGATGTTGTCTTCGCCGGCGGCGCCAGCCTCTTCGCTTCCAAGCGCACACAGCATGACAACGTGCATCTTTTTCCCAGCAGCATCGACGGCAAACACTTCGCTTCCGCGCGTGAGATGCAGAGCGATCCCGCCGACCAGGCGGATATCCCGCACCCTCGCATCGGCTTCTATGGCGTGATCGACGAAAGGCTGGACCGCGATCTCTTGCGAGAGGTCGCCGAGCAGCATCCCGAATGGCACTTCGTGCTGATCGGTCCGGTCGTGAAGATACGTGAGGACGAGCTTCCTCATGGCCCCAATCTTCACTTCCTCGGCCAGAAGGAATACGCGGATCTGCCGCAATACCTTGCCGGCTGGGACGTCGCGATGCTGCCCTTTGCGCAGAACGCATCGACCAGGTTCATCAGCCCTACCAAGACCCCCGAGTATCTTGCGGCCGGCAAGCCCGTGGTGTCGACGCCGATACGCGATGTCGTCAAGCCGTACGGCGATATGGGATTGGTCGAGATTGGGGCGAATGCGCAGGAGTTCGGCGCCGCCATTGAGATTTGCCTGGGCGCGAGACGCGCTGACTGGCTCGCGAAGGTAGACGAGTTCCTTGCCGGGAACTCGTGGGACAGAACGTTTCAAGGCATGTGGAAGGAAATCCAGCGGTGTCTACCATCGCAAGGGGCCGTAAGTTCCGCAAGTAGTTCAGGGATGCAGGAGAGGAGCGGAGCCGATGTTTGATTACTTGATTATTGGTGCTGGTTTTGCCGGCAGCGTGCTTGCGGAGCGGCTGGCGTCACAGATGGACGCGAAAGTGCTGGTGGTCGACCGACGCAATCACATTGGCGGCAACGCGTACGACTTCTACAACGATGCAGGCATCCTGGTCCATAAATACGGCCCGCACATCTTCCACACCAACTCCGAAAAGGTATTCGAGTATCTCTCCCGCTTCACTGCCTGGAGACCGTACGAACACCGCGTGCAGACCAGCGTCGACGGTCAGCTGGTGCCGATTCCCATTAACGCCGACACCCTGAACAAGCTCTACGGCCTGAGCCTTACGTGCCAGCAGGTGGACGAGTTCCTCAACTCTGTCTCCGAGCCTTGCGACCAGGTCAAGACATCGGAAGATGTTGTCGTGAGCCGCGTCGGCCGCGACCTTTACGAGAAGTTCTTCCGCAACTACACCCGCAAGCAATGGGGTCTCGACCCCTCGGAGCTGGACGCCAGTGTCACGGCCCGCGTCCCCGTCCGCACCACTCGCGATGACCGTTATTTCACGGACCGATTCCAGGCGATGCCGCTGCACGGCTACACGCGCATGTTCGAAAAGATCCTCGATCATCCGAACATCCGCGTCATGCTGAACACCGATTACAACGACATCAAGGATGAGGTGAACTTCCGCGAGCTGATCTTCACCGGTCCCGTGGATGAGTACTTCGACTACTGCTACGGCAAGCTGCCCTATCGCTCGCTGCAGTTCGAACATCAGACCCATGACCGCGCCCAGTACCAGACGGCTGCGGTCGTCAACTACCCCAACGAGCATGCCTACACGCGCGTGACGGAGTTCAAATACCTCACCGGCCAGGAGCATTCCAAGACCAGCATCGTCTTCGAATATCCACGCACCGAAGGTGACCCGTACTATCCCATCCCGCAGCCCAAGAACGCGGAGCTGTACGCCAAATACAAGGCGATGGCCGACGCTCTTCCCGACGTTCACTTCGCCGGCCGGCTCGGAACCTACAAGTACTACAACATGGATCAGGTCGTCGCCCAGGCGCTTACGCTCGCCGACAAGCTGAGCGGCAAGCGTTCGACGACCATCACCAAGAAAGCAGTTGTAGCGTTGACAACCACCTTGGCCGATATGGACTCAAAAGCGGGTTCGCTGACCCAGAAACAGGAAGACAGCGAGGCGGCTTAGAGATCTGATGAAATCCGTGACGAGCGACATGGAACGCAACCGCCCTGTCGATTCGCAGGGCGTATGCACCCCGCCTGAGGTCTGGGGCGGGGCAGAATATACCTGTAACCGTGTGGGCGACCGCTACTTCGACCAGATGAACTTCTCCGGTCACGCGCATCGCCTCAGCGACTACGAGCAGTTCGTCGAGCTCGGCATCCGTACGCTTCGCATGGGCCTGCTCTGGGAGCGGCACGAGCTCGACCCCTCGTGGCGGTGGTCCGATGAGCGGCTCGGCTGGATGCAGCAGACCGGCATCCGCCCTATCGCCAGCCTTCTGCACCATGGCAGCGGACCGCGGCACACCAGCCTGCTCGATCCGGAGTTTCCTCGCAAGCTCGCGGCCTACGCCGGCTCGGTTGCCCAGCGCTATCCCTGGATCGACGCGTACACACCGGTGAACGAGCCCAACACCACCGCTCGATTCAGCGGCATGTACGGTGTCTGGTACCCACATCACCACTCACTCCAGAGCTACCTCCGTGCTTTGCTTCACCAGCTCAAGGGCACGGTGCTCAGCATGCAGGCCGTCCGGCGCATCCACCCCGAGGCTCAGCTCGTGCAGACCGACGACCTGGGCAACATCTCCGGAACGGAAGAGCTGCGGCCCGTGTGGGAGACGCTCAATCTGCGTCAATGGCTTCCGTTTGATCTACTGTACGGCCGTGTGGATCGTCACCATCCCATGTTCGGCTACATGCGTTCGGCGGGTATCTCCGAGGCCGATATCCTCTGGTTCGCCGACCACCCTTGCCCACCCGACGTAATCGGTATCAACTACTACGCGACCAGCGATCGTTTTCTCGACCACCGTCTCGAGTTCTATCCCGAGGACCGCAGATCCAGCGAAGGTCCGTTCGTGGACGTCGAGTCTGTGCGTGTGCGCCGCGACGGCATCATCGGCGTGGACACATTGCTCCTGCAGGCGTGGGAGCGCTATGAACGGCCGGTAGCCGTCACCGAGGTCCATCTCGGCGGTCCCGTGGACGAGCAGATTCGCTGGGTCGCCGACGCCTGGCGCGGTGTGCTGCGCGCCCGGGAGCAGGGCGTCAACTGCGTTGCCATGACGATCTGGGCGCTTCTGGGTTCCTTCTTCTGGAACGGCCTCGTCACAAGCGAGAACGGCCACTATGAACCTGGCGTGTTCGATCTCAGGGGGGGACATCCAGTTCGCACCGAACTCGCCAGAGTCGTCGAGCAGATCGCGCGCGGCGAAGAGCCCGCACACCGTGCCCTTGCGCGTGCCGGATGGTGGCGCCAGGATCACCGCATCTGCTTCCCCTGCATCGAGGAGAACGAAGAGGTCGCAGCCTGAGGGCCTTTGCGCCCCCAGGCCTTGCCCCTCAGGCTCTCCGTCTTTGCCCCTCAGACTCTTTAGTGCTGCTGCATGATGTACTCCCGCCAGATCACCTCGGTGTGGGTGTCATGGTCGGGAAGTGACCCGGTCGTCGCCAGCGCAATCTCCTCAAACGGAGCCTTTGGCGTGCGGTCTGCATACAGCAGCCCATTCGCCTCCTGGTACGTGTCGGTGAACTGCGTGTAGCAGAAGCCCGCCAGCGCCGGCAGATTGCGAACCACCTCCAGCAGAGCGCTGTAGTTCTCCAGCAGCTGGTCCGATGTCTCCGTGCGCGAGTATCCCCAGATATCCTCGCGGCCCTTGCCGAAAGCGATGCCGCCGAACTCGGTCAGCACAATCGGATGCGTCCACGCATTCTCCCCACCGACGAACAGCATGCGGCCGCCCGGGCGCTCACGCTTGAACAGCTGCGCCTCGATATCGTTGATGCCGTACCGCCGCCCCAGTCGCTCCGGCTGATGGTCGTAGTCGTGAATGCCGATGATGTCGGTCGCGATGCTCTCCCATCCGTCGTTGCCGATCACAGGCCTCGACGGATCCAGCGTCTTGGTCAGGTAGTACAGCGCCTGCACATAATGCCGTTGTGCCGGGCTGTCGGGCAGATCGGGCACACCCCACGATTCGTTGAACGGCACCCAGGCGATGATGCACGGATGGCTGCGGTCGCGTTGGATCACCTCCGGCCATTCGCGGGTAAGGCGCTCGATGGAACGCGTGGTGTAGCGATATGCGCTCGGCATCTCCTCCCACACCAGCAGCCCCAGCCGATCCGCCCAGTACAGGTACCGCGCGCATTCGATCTTCTGGTGCTTCCGTACGCCGTTGAACCCCATCCTCTTGGCCAGCAGAACGTCCTGCACCAGCGCCTGATCGTTCGGTGCGGTAAGTCCCGTCTCCGGCCAGTAGCCCTGGTCCAGCACCAGCCGCAGGTTCAGCGGCCGCCCGTTCAGGACGAACCGGTCGCCCTGCACCGCGACAGAGCGGATCGCCGTATAACTCTGGATCGCATCGATCACCCGCCCATCCTCCCCGCGCAGCTCCAGCGAGGCCTCGATCAGCGTGGGCCCGGACGGGGACCACAGCAGCCCGTTGCGATAGTCGTCGATCCCCGGATCCGACAGCGCCAATCGCCGGTGCACCTCGCCCGAGATCACCTGGTAGGTGTCCGACGCGATCACCTGCCCGTCGCATGTAAGCTCCACCGACAGCGTCAGTTTCTCGCCCGCCCCGTTCTTGAACGTAGCGTCCAGCCCGATATCCCAGCGCTCCAGGCTGGAGGACCATTGCAGCGTCTCCAGTCGCGTCTTCGGCACCACCTCCAGCCATACCTCCTGCCAGATGCCGGTCGTGCGCGGATACCAGATCGAATGCGGCTCCAGCTTCCAGTCCTGCTTTCCGCGCGGCTTGGCCAGGTCCGCCGGATCGTCCTCCGCCCGCACGACGATCTCCTGCGGCCCCTCTGCCTTCAGCGCACTCGTCACGTCCGCGCTGAACGGCGTATAGCCGCCCTCGTGCGAGCAGACCTTCGCTCCGTTCACCCACACCGTCGCCCTGTAGTCCACCGCCTCGAAGTGCAGCAGCAGGTTGTCATCGGAAGAGAGCGGCGGCCGTTCAAACGTCCTGCGATACCACACCGCGGAATAGAAGCCCGTATCCTCGACACCGCTGGCCTTCGTCTCCGGGCTGAACGGCACCTCGATGCGCTGGTCCCACTCGACCTGCTCCGGCAGTGTGAGCCTCGCGGGTGGGTCGATGTGGAAGTCCCATGCACCGTTCAGCGATTGCCACGATTGCCTGCGCCGCAACGGTCGGGGATGTTCATGCGTCTCCGGGCTCTGCTTGCTGGAGATGATTTCGCTCACGTATGGCTCCTACTCAAGATAAGCCCCACCGAACAGGGACGCGATGGCAGCCTGCGTTCCGGATTTGGATGCAGCCGGTTTCTCTTTGACTGTCGCCGCTCCTCGAAGAGAGCCCTTCTGCGGTGCGGAAACACTATGCCACATGCAGGCGCCTCAACCCGAAGCAGAGCCATGTCGTCCCTCGGCATCGCGGCGCCTACAGCGCCGTCGTCTCCACATCCAGGCCCAGATCCAGTGCCCGCACGCTATGCGTCAGCGCACCCACCGAGATGATGTCCACCCCCGTCGCCGCAATCTCGCGAATGCGCTCCAGCCTCACCCCTCCACTCGCCTCCACCAGCGCCCGCCCCGCAATCTGCCGCACGCCCGTGCGCATGTCCTCCATGCTGAAGTTGTCCAGCATCACGGTATCCACGCCCGCCGCCAGCACAGCCTCAATCTGGTCCAGTCGGTCCACCTCGACCTCTTTGTGCACCGTATGCGGCAGCCGCGCGAACGCCGCGCGCAGCCCCTCCGTCAGACCCTCCGCGCCTCCGCGAGTCAGCAGCGCCAGGTGATTATCCTTGGCCAGCAGCGCATCCGAGAGCGAGAACCGGTGATTGCCCCCGCCGCCGCAGCGCACCGCGTAGCGCTCCACCACCCGCAGCCCCGGCGTGGTCTTGCGCGTGTCCACAATGCGAGCCTTCGTCCCCGCCGTCTCCGCCACATACCGCGCCGTCAGCGTCGCTATGCCCGAGAGCCGCTGCACGAAGTTCAACGCCACCCGCTCGGCCTGCAGCACCGCGCGCGCCGGTCCTTCCGCGGTCGCCAGCACCGCGCCTTCCGCAAACCGTTCGCCGTCATGGAAGGCAAACTCCGTCCGCACCGCTCCCGTCAGCCGCATCGCCGCGGCGAACAGATCTTCCCCGCAGAGAACGCCCGCTTCGCGCGCCACCAGGTGAGCCGTCAGCGGCGCATCCTTCTCGATCAGCGCGGCCGAGGTCACATCACCCCAGGGCGCATCTTCGTCCAGCGCCACTCGCACCAGCCGTTCTACCGTCGCCGCGTCAGGCCTCATCGGCTCGCCACCGCCACCGTGCTGGCATACACCAGCGTCCGCTGCCACGCCGCCGTGCTCTCCGGAAAATCGTGCCGGAAGTGCGCCCCACGCGACTCCCTCCGCTCCAGCGCAGCGCGCGCCGCCACACGTCCCAGCGTCAGCAGATTCGCTGTCTCCAGGCTCTCGACATCCGTTCCCTCCACCCGCCATCCCATCATCTGCTCCAGCGCCGCTTCCAGCTCCGCTCCGTTCCGCTCAATCCCCACCGCGTTCCACATCAGAGCCTGCAGCGACCGGCGATTCACCGCCTCGCCCCGCCCTCTCTCCGGCTCATCCGTCGCCAGAATCTCCACCCCGGCCACCGTCGCCGCGGGCCACTCCTGGGCTCCCGCTGCTGTCCCCTCCCCCAGCAGCAGATGCGCGCATCGCCACGCAAACACCAGGCTCTCCAGCAGCGAATTCGAAGCCAGGCGATTGGCTCCATGCACGCCCGTGCACGCCGCCTCTCCCACCGCATACAGCCCAGGAATCGACGTCCGCCCCCAGAGGTCCGTCTGCACGCCGCCCATCCAGTAGTGAGCCGCCGGGGTCACCGGAAGCGGCTCCCGCGTCCAGTCGAACCCTCGCAGCCGGCACGCCGCATCGATGCTCGGAAACCGCTTGCTCAGAAACTCCGCGCTCCCGTTCTTTGCGTTCAGGCCCGTCGCATCCAGCAGCACCGGCTTCCCGTCCTGCGCCGCCATCTGCAGCGCAATCCCCCGTGCCACCACATCGCGCGGCGCCAGCTCCGCGTCCCGATGCAGCGCCTGCATAAAGCGCCGCCCCCGTGCATCCAGCAGCACCGCTCCCTCGCCCCGCACCGCCTCCGATATCAGAAACGTCTCCGGCGTGGCCAGCGCGGTCGGATGAAACTGGTAGAACTCCGCATCCGCAATCTGCGCCCCCGCACGCAGCGCCATCGCCGTTCCATCCCCCGTCGCGCCGCTCGGATTCGTCGTATGCAGGAACAGCTGGCCCGCCCCTCCGCTCGCCAGAATCACTGCATCCGCGGCGATTCGTTCCCGCTCGCCGCTTGCCCCCAGAATCTCCAATCCTGCAATCTGCCCACGCTCCAGCACCAGGTCGCAGGCGAACGTATGCTCCAGCACCCGCACCGTCGAGCCCCGCACCGCGCGCACCAGCGCCGTCTCGATCGACAGTCCTGTTGCATCCCCGCGCGCGTGCAGCACTCGTGCCCGCGAGTGCGCCGCCTCCAGCCCCCGCGCCAGCTCGCCATTCTGCTTGTCGAACGCCACGCCCAGCCGGATCAGGTCCCGTATCCGCGCCGGCCCCTCCGTGCAAAGAACCTCCACCGCCTCCGGCCGGCACAGCCCCGCGCCCGCCCGCAGCGTGTCCTCGATGTGCTCCTCCACGCTGTCGTCCGGAAACATCGCCGCCGCAATCCCGCCCTGCGCCCACCGCGTATTGCTTTCCATCAACTCCAGCTTCGTCACCAGCGTGACATCGTGCCGCGCACTCATCTGCAGCGCCGCGATCAGTCCCGCGATCCCGCTGCCCACAACCACAATGTGCTTGCCGGCACTCATCATGCGGCCGAGACCGGCGCGCCCGGCTTCAGGCTCAGCATCCGCTCCAGCGCCACCCGCGCCGGCTGCGCTATCGACTCCGGCACCGTGATGCGGTTCAGCACCTCTCCCCGCTCCAGCGCCTCCAGCACCCACGCCACATAGCTCGGATGAATCCGATACATCGTCGAGCACGGACAGATGATCGAGTCCAGGCAGAAGATCGTCTTGTCCGGATGGTCGTTCGCCAGCCGTTGCACCAGGTTGATCTCCGTCCCGATCGCAAACGTCGATCCCGCCGGCGCCGCCTCGATCCGCTTGCGGATAAAGTCCGTCGACCCCGCCTCGTCGGCCGCGTCCACCACCTCCATCGTCGACTCCGGGTGCACGATCACCCGCACCCCCGGATGCCGCATCCGCGCCATCTGGATCTGCTCCACCGTGAACCGCTTGTGCACCGAGCAGAAGCCATGCCACAGGATCACCCGCGCCTCGCGCAGGCTCTCCGCGTCCCATCCGCCCAGCTCCTTGTTCGGATTCCACACCGGCATCTGCTCCAGCGGAATTCCCATCGCCTTCGCCGTATTCCTGCCCAGGTGCTGGTCCGGGAAAAACAGCACCCTCTGCCCGCGCTCAAACGCCCAGCGCAGCACCGTGTCCGCATTCGACGACGTGCACACCGTCCCGCCATGCTCTCCGCAGAACGCCTTCAGCGCCGCCGACGAGTTCATATACGTCACCGGGATCACCGGCACCCGCCCGCTCGCATCCGGCTCCGTGCCCAGCAGAGCTTCCAGCTCCTCCCAGCAGTCCGTCACCGAATCCAGGTCCGCCATGTCGGCCATCGAGCACCCCGCCGCCAGGTTCGGCAGAATCACCGCCTGGTCCGGCCGCGAAAGCATATCCGCCGTCTCGGCCATGAAGTGCACACCGCAGAACACGATCGCCTCTGCCTTCGGCCGCGTCTTCGCCGCCTGCGCCAGCTGAAACGAATCGCCCACGAAATCGGCGTACTTCACCACCTCATCGCGCTGGTAGAAGTGCCCCAGGATCACCAGCCGCTCGCCCAGCGCCGCCTTCGCCGCTCGAATCCGAAGATCCAGCTCCTCTTTCGAGGCCTGCCGATACTCCTGCGGCAACACACCCTGCCGCGGCGCGCCCGCCGGAAGGGAATCCCCCATCGACGCTCCCGGCCCATAGCCCGGGGCCTGCGCGTCGAACGTCCAGGGGCTCTCGGCCAGTGCCGACGAACACGTTCCTTGCTGGTTTCCTGGCTGTTCGCCAATGCGAATCAGCTGGATGGTCTCCTCGATCGATGCCACGGCAGCTCCTGCAACGCTACGGATTGGATCGCCTCGCCCGCTCCCGGATGCAGGAACCGGCAGGCCTTCCCAAGCCCGTCTTCAAGCCCGTCTTCAAATCCATCTACAAGGTTAGACCGTTTTGCCGCTTCCGGAGCTCCGTCCTCGCGCAAAGCATCCATCCCCTAGCTCAGCACCCACGTATCCTTCGACCCCCCGCCCTGCGAGCTGTTCACCACCAGCGACCCTCGCGTCAACGCCACCCGCGTCAGCCCTCCCGGCACAATCGTCACCTTGTCCCCGTACAGCACATACGGCCGCAGGTCCACATGCCGAGGCTCCAGCACATCCCCGATCATGCACGGCGCCCGCGAAAAGCTGATCGTCGGTTGCGCGATATAGTTCCGCGGATTCGCCTTGATCCTTCCCGCAAACACCTCGCGCTCGGCCTTGCTCGCATGCGGTCCAATCAGCATCCCGTACCCGCCCGACTCGCCCACCGCCTTCACCACCAGCTTGTCCAGGTTCGCCAGCACATACTCCCGGTCCTTCTCGCGATAACACAGAAACGTCTCCACGTTCTGCAGAATCGGATCTTCCTTCAGGTAGTAGCGGATGATCGCCGGCACATACGCATACAGCGCCTTATCGTCCGCCACGCCCGTCCCGAACGCATTCGCCAGCGTCACATTCCCCGCGCGATACGCATTGAACAGCCCCGCCACGCCCAGGATCGTATCCGGCCGAAACGCCAGCGGATCGATGAAGTCGTCGTCCACCCTCCGGTAGATCACATCCACCCGCCGCAGCCCGCTCGTCGTCCGCATGTAGCAGATGTTGTCGTGGACCACCATATCGCGGCCCTCCACCAGCTCAATGCCCATCTGCCGCGCCAGGTACGCATGCTCGAAGTACGCCGAGTTGAACACCCCCGGACTCAGCAGCACGATGTTCGGCTCCGGCCGCCCCTCCGGCGCCAGCGACCGCAGCGTCCCCAGCAGCAGCTGCGTATAGTTCTCGATCGGCCGCACATTATAGTTCCGGAACAGCCGCGGAAAGATCCGCTTCATCACCCTCCGGTTGGTCAGCATGTAGCTCACCCCGGAAGGCACCCGGAGGTTGTCCTCCAGCACCACAAAGTCCCCGTTCTCCAGCCGGATCAGGTCCGTCCCGCAGATCGCCACATACACATTCCGCGGCACCTGCAGCCCCATCATCTGCCGCCGGTACTGCGGGCACGAGTACACCAGCTCCCGCGGCACCACGTTGTCCTGCAGGATCCGCCCATCGTTGTAGATGTCCTTCAGAAACAGGTTCAGCGCCGTAATCCGCTGCGTCAGCCCCCGCTCCACGCGCTCCCACTCCGCGCTCGTGATGATCCGCGGCAGCAGGTCGTACGGAAAGATTCTCTCCGTCCCCTCCTCCCGCCCATACACCGTGAACGTGATCCCCTGGTTCAGAAAGCTCAGGTCCGCCGCCTGCTTGCGCCGCTGGATCTCCTCCGGCGCCAGCTCCGTCAGCAGGTTCAGCAGCGGCTCATAGTGCGAATGCAGCTCCTCTTCCGTCGCGAACATCTCGTCGTAGGCACGGTCCAGCTTGTAGTTGCGCAAAGCCTTCAGCTGCAGCGGCGGGGCCGGAAATAACCCTTCGAGTTGCTCGTTATCCATTGAACCTCACTATATACGGGCACAAACCGCGGCAAACCGTCCCTCACCGCGCCGCTTCCCGGGCTCAAACGCTCTTCCTACGCTAAACTTAGAAGGTTGCCTTCTTTCCGCGCCCGCACCCCCCTGAAGCGCACCCCAGTCACACTCAAGATAGGAAGACCTAGCCAGTGAGCACCGCCATCGCCACGCAGCCCATCCGCAACATCGCCATCATCGCCCACGTCGACCACGGCAAGACCACCCTCGTCGACGCCATGCTGCGCCAGTCCGGCACCTTCCGCTCCAACGAGGCCGTCGTCGAGCGCGTCATGGACTCCAACGACCTCGAAAAAGAGCGCGGCATCACCATCCTCGCCAAGAACACCGCCATCCACTACAAAGACTCCAAGATCAACATCGTCGACACCCCCGGCCACGCCGACTTCGGCGGTGAGGTCGAGCGCGCTCTCAAGATGGTCGACGGCGTCGTCCTCCTCGTCGACGCCTCCGAGGGCCCCCTCCCGCAGACCCGCTACGTCCTCTCCAAGGCCCTCGAAGCCAGGCTCACCCCCATCGTCGTCGTCAACAAGATCGACCGCCCCGACGCCCGCCCCCAGGAGGTCCTCAACGAGGTCTACGACCTCTTCATCGACCTCGACGCCGACGAGTCCGTGCTCGAGTTCCCCGTCATCTACACCAACGGCAAGGCCGGCACCGCCACCATGGACCTCGCCGTCCCCGGCACCGACCTCCAGCCCCTCTTCGAGCTCATCTTCAAAACCATTCCCGAGGCTCCCGGCACCCCCGAGGGCGATCTCCAGATCCTCGTCACCAACCTCGACTACTCCGACTATCTCGGCCGCCTCGCCATCGCCCGCGTCTTCAACGGCACCCTGCGCAACGGTCAGGAAGTGAACCTGTCCCGCACCGATGGCACCCTCCAGGCCGTCAAGGTCACCAAGCTCTTCACCTTCGACGGCCTCAAGCGCGTCGACACCGACGAGACCACCGTCGGCGACATCATCGCCGTCGCCGGCATCCCCGGCATCACTATCGGCGAAAGCTTCTGCGCTCTCGAAGACCCCAAGCCGCTGCCCATCATCTCCATCGATGAGCCCACCATCGCCATCATCTTCGCCGTCAACAACGGCCCTTTCGCCGGCCGCGAGGGCAAGCTCGTCACCTCCCGCAACATCAAGGAGCGCCTCGACCGCGAGCTTCTCACCAACGTCAGCATCCGCGTCGAAGACACCGGCTCCCCCGACACCTTCAAGGTCCTCGGCCGGGGCGAGCTCCAGCTCTCCGTCCTCATCGAAATGATGCGCCGCGAAGGCTTCGAGCTCATGGTCTCCCGCCCCCAGATCGTCACCAAGCGCATCAACGACCAGCTCATGGAGCCCTCCGAGATCCTCACCATCGACATCCCGGAATCCTTCGTCGGCACCGTCATCGAGCGCCTCGGGCCCCGCAAGGGCGAAATGGTCAAGATGGCCAACCACGGCTCCGGCCGCGTCCGCATGGAGTTCAAGGTCCCCTCCCGCGGCCTCATCGGTCTGCGCAACGAAATGCTCACCGAAACCCGCGGCACCATCGTCATGAACTCCATCGCCGGCGAGTACATCCCCTACTCCGGAGAGATCCCCCAGCGCCCCACCGGCGCCCTCATCTCCGACCGCCAGGGCACCACCACCCTCTATGCCCTCGACGGCATCCAGGACCGCGGCGTCCTCTTTCTCGGCGACGGCGTCGAGGTCTACGAAGGCATGATCATCGGCGAGCACTCCCGCGACAACGACCTCGACGTCAACTGCGTCCGCGAAAAGAAGCTCACCAACATGCGCGCCTCCGGCTCGGACGACGCTGTCCGCCTCGTCCCCTTCCGCTCCCTCACCCTCGAGCAGTCCATCGAGTTCATCGCCGACGACGAGCTCGTCGAGGTCACCCCGAAGTCCCTGCGCATGCGCAAAAAGGTCCTTCAGGCCAACCGCCGTCCGCGCAAAAACCAGCAGCCCGAGTAATATCGCCTGCCGACAAACCCCGGGCTCCGGCGCCAGCGCCAGACCCGGAATCGGC